>SXRI01000327.1 GCA_005793615.1 Bdellovibrionales bacterium | reverse complement strand
GTTCGGATCCTTGCCAAGATCTGTGAGCAGAGTGAGGTAACGGGTGCGCGCATCAGCAACTGAACGGGTGAGTTTTGTTTTGTCTTTCGCAGTGAGCGCCAGTTCTTTGAGGAGCGGCGCGAAGTCTTGCGCGGGGTACGAGAAATTGCGATAGACCTCAAGAGCCACACGATCTTCAGGAGCATAGGGCCAACGGGGATCGGCCTTTGACGGGAACAGGCGCTCGAGCATCCGCTGAACGTTGCTTGGCAGGCGGCCGAATTCAGCCACGGAGTCGAAAGCCGGAAGTTTGGCAAAACTCTCATAGGCTTCAAGACCGCTGGCATGGGCGTTCAGGTCACGTTTCACCTTGCGCTTCAGATCAGCTACGTCCTTATGAGCATTGCGTGTTTCCCATGACCAGCGAACGAACTTCGCGATGTCGGGACGATAAGCCGGACCACCGCTGTACTTGAACGAGCGATCGCGCTTGGTGACCATGAACATATCCTGATCAGTGTAACGTCCGCCGGTAGCGTTTTGACGAAGATAGTCTTCCATCATGTCGCGGCGGGCTTTGGTCATTGGTCCTAAGAACGGATGATTGAAAGGCTGCAAAACAAGTTTGCTGGAGTCTTCTTGATAGCGCTCGAATCCACCCTGCATGCGATGAAAGGTATCGGCAAGGTTTGTGTAGATCAGCCAACCGAAGTGTTGATCGACTAGAGCCTTCTGCTGTTTCGCGGTCACGGCTTTTGCGCCAAATGCGGCTTCGCGGGGTTTGGAGATCATTGCCTGCTGAGACCCAGGGCCGTAGCGGCCGACGATGAGATCAACCGCGTGCTCCCACTCTGCTAGTGTTTGCTTAGGATCCATGACGATTTCAAGGTTGCCGGTACCATCAACGATCAACTTGGGCGGCAGAACATCGATGTCGACGATCTTAATCAAGCCGGCATCGGTCGCTTGCTCGGGAGATTCGCTGAAACGACTCTGAATCCAGTCGATTCGCTGGCGATCACTTTTTGCCAACCATTGCTCGTTCGACATGACACTTGTTTCCGGAGCGTAATCAAGAAGGAGCTTCGCCGCTTCTTTGAAGCCGTATTCCGACTCATAGCCGATCATCATATAGCCTTCGGGATTCGTCGCGGGATTGACGCCCTTGGGATAGAGGAAGATTTTTTTACTGGTGTCCTTTGTACTGGCGCCGATTTTAAGAATGGCGGCACACTTGCCTGGTTGACCACTGGCGCTCTTCACGGTCGCTGCGTAGCTTGGCACAGTCAGCGTGTTGCTGACCAATAGGCTAATGACGGCGGCGCTCATGGCGGCCTTCGACACCTTCAGCTTGGCTTGAGACAGCTTTTGCCTAAAAGTCATCATGGTATTCGTAGTCTTCATAGGATCACTCCTCTTTAATTCTCTATCCGAATCGGAACGCGACGTTGTTGTTGTTCTTTTCCGGGGTAATAACCTGTAACTGGACGTTTCTGGCGAAGCGTGCGTAAATCAAGTTCGCCATAAACAATTGCTGTCTGATTTAAGATGCCCTCGGTGGCGCCAGCGGCGAAGCCGGCGTCCTGCGGGCCGACGATCGTGGCTTGACCGAAGTGCGGCAGTGTTCCGTTTTCGGAGGGCACAGTGCCGGTCTTAACGACATAGGCGTAATGTTCAATCGCGCGGGCCTTGGCGGTGAAGTCAACGCGATTGAGGCCATGCCTTGAGCTTGTCCACGACGGCACCAAGATCACTTCCGGCGCGGCTTCGGTGAGGAGATTCGATACACCCGCATACTCACAATCAAAACATGTGAGGATGGTGGTTTTGCCCCAAGGGGTATCGAGCATCTTCAGTGTGGTTCCGGGCGTCCAGCCCCAGACCTGTTCGTCGGGAGTCATATAGAGCTTGTCTTGTGAAAGTACGCGGCCATCGGGAAGCGCAAGATAGGCCGTGTTGACGATGTTCGTGCCATCGATACGTGGAGTGGTGCCACCAAGGATGGAGATTTGTAACTCCTGTGCCTTGGCTCCGAGCCATCGCTCGTAGCGCGGGGTGAAAGTTCGTGCGATTTGTTCGAGTTGTGCGCGATCGGGTCTGCGCCAGTCCACGAGTTCGGTGGTGATCAGCTCCGGAAAGACCACGAGGTGGGCGTCGCGCGCCTTGGCGGCACGAACGTCGCGTTCGATTTTCGCGAGCAACGCTTCGGGGGTTGAGCCCTCTCCGAGAGGGAACTGCACGGCGGCGACTTTGACTCTGTCCATAAGGGGCACCAAGTTACTGCTGTTGCGGCGAGCACTGGTGCGCTCGGAGTTGTTAAGAACGGTGGAACAGGCTTCTGAACGTGAGCCAGTGGCCTCGGCGTGACTCGACGAAAATAACAGAACGCCACCGACAGCGAGTGCGGTGAGCGCAAAGCGACTCATGATCTTGCGCACTGAAATAGGAGAGGAGCTCATTATTGTAGAGCTCTTGTCGCAAGTGTATGGGTGTCGACCTGGTATCTTCACTTTCATAGTCCTCAAAAAGACGCGCTTATCGCCGATCCCTCGACAGGAGGGTCGGCTCGGCGTGAAGGCTTTGCATGGTCCGTGCCTTTTTTACAAAATCGCGAGCAGTGTTTAAATTGGAGATGAAGCTGCGCTGATGCCGTTACTGAGGCGGATGAAGGTCGCGGGAGTGTTGTGAATCCTCGACAGTCCGTATGAATTGTTTAGTGAGGTTGATGATTTACACGAGTTTGTCAATCGTAACGACATGAAGCTCGAGATTGTCCACTACGGAGAGTATCAAAGCGGGCAATACGACGTCATTGCGTTGAGATATGAAAAATACTCCAGATACCCACGAACAAGACGGTGCTGACGATGAAGAAGCTGAACACCAAGCGGCGGCGCAGACTGAACTGCTCCACTAGACCCACCACACAAAGAATGGCGCTGAGGCCGAAGCCTACGAGATCAAGCGGCGGCAAGAAGCCAGAGAAACTATGCAATAGAAAATAGGGTAGGGTCGCAATCGTAATCAGCGCATGCAGGCGACGAATATCAAGATAAGTAGAAGTAAAGAGTGCGAAGTAATAATAGATCACCAGAGTAAAAACCGCACCGATCATGATGATCAACAAGGGTAGAACAAAAACGCCGATCAAGAAATTGAGCCAGCTCTTCTCCATGAGCGCGACCGCGGTACTCGAAACAATGGCGGCGCTAGTTTGCAGAGTAAAAATCGCGCGCCACGAGAGAGAGGTCGGTTCGCGCATGAACTCGATCGGATTACGCGCGAGCTGCAGCAAAAGTGCGCCAAGGTCGCGGACTCCGAGTTGAGCTTCCGACGCATTGCCAAAAATACTCACAGTGTACCACTCGCCTCTGCAAATCGTTCACGAGGCCGCGGCGATTCGAACGCGCGCCGTTCTACTGTGTAATCCCGTTCGGCAATTTGGATGGCGAGATCAAGGTACT
>SXRI01000326.1 GCA_005793615.1 Bdellovibrionales bacterium | reverse complement strand
TGAGTCGCAGCGCAAGGCCCGAGCCACCCTTGACTGACAGGATCTGAAATGCGAAAACTAAATCAGTAGCGTCGCTACGCTCCGATAGCCGGGCGGAATCGAACCGAAACAGCCGGGCGCCTTAACCGAAATACGCATTCGAACGCCGCCACGCTGTACATCCAGCGTATTCGCTACGGGCTTTTGCTCGGGATCTGGTGATGCCGGCGCCGCATTAGAGTGCGATTCTTTCGGGGAAAAAAGGTTTGTCTGCAAGAAAAGCTCGCGGAGTTGCTCGCACCCTCGGTTACTCAAAACGTGAGACTGACTGGTTTGTTGCATCGGTCGCATTCCTGCACGGGCGCAGTCGAACTGAGAAACTCGCAGCACGAAAAAAACTCGACGTACTTGCTAAAGATTCGGCTAACGCCTTCGCCACTATCGCGGAAGCGAAGTTTCAGGTTATCGCCGACTGGTACCATTTGGCCATTCTTCATCTTGCAGAGACCAAAGGTTTTTCGTGGGCGCCAGATTTTATCTCGAAGCGTTTGGGAATCTCGCGTTTGCAAGTCAAAGATGCTCTCACTGCACTCGAGACTGCGGGCTTGATTTTGAAGAATGATCGAGGTTACCAAATCGTCAATGACTTTAGAGAGACAGAGAATATTCCGTCGCGAGCAATTCGCCACAATCATCAACAGATGATGCGTAAGGCACAAATGGCGCTCGAAGAGCAGCCTTTTCAAGCGCGGGATTTTGCCTCGGTAGTGGTCGCGATCGATCGAAATCGCGTGCCTGAACTTAAGGATTGGCTCGCTCGATTTCGCCATGAATTTTGTCTCGAGGCAAGTAAGGGCGAAGAACGCCAAGATGTTTATGCGTTAAGTATGCAAATGTTTTGTTTAACCAAAAATGAAAACTAATCAAAGGAGATAGAAAATGAAACGGTCTGTAGTCTTGATCTTTACAATTTTGTTGATGCCTTTTCTAAGCCATGCCGAAGGCGGTTCGGTAGTCAGTGGAGGTTTTAAGTCGCCCAAGGCAATTCTGGTGAGTCTGATCAGCCCCGGAGACGGAATTGATAAGGTTGCTGAAGCCAAGCTACTCGCGCTGATCAACAAGAACTTGCGTAATCGCTACCTGAGCGTGCTAACGACTAAGATAATCGGCTTCGAGGGCGATGTGCAGTATTGCCTTGAATTCCAGTCGTCAAACATCCTCGATGTTGTAAGCCAGGAGATCTACGCAATTCAAACGGCTGCCCGCCACATGCAGTCAACGTTGACCGAAACTTGCGTCGTCGACATTCAGAGGTAGCGAAGGATCTGTCGCGCGAGATCGGCATGTCCTTGCTTGTTGACATGCCCGTAGTAAGAGCTGACCACGTTGAATTCGTTAAAAGGGTTTTGGTCCTCCGGACGAAACTCAATACTTCGAAGGCCGACATGGTCGGCCATTTCCCGCAGCCGCTGCCCATGGTCTTCGACCTGTTTTTGATGCGTCTTCTTGAAACTCGTTGAATCACGAACCGTCACTAAGATCAGCTCTCCACCCCAAGATGAAACGGCGCCGCGAGCTTGTGCGAGAACAGATTCGAAAAACTGATAATCATTGCTGTCAATCGAGAGGTAGTCTGGCGGGAAACCGTCGTCGGCTGGCTCACCGCGCTTTTGGCGCAACAAGGCTTGCGCTACGAACTCATTCAGTGTCTTCAAACGCAACCATGCCTTTAAAGAAAATGGTCGCGCTCTTGTCAAAATGAGCTCTGATTCCTGTGCGAGGAGAGAATCGATTTCCTTTTGCCGCCCCCTTAGAGACTGTGTTTGACCAAGCAAGTACTCCATCAGTGTAGGGTTCTCTCGCTCCATGGGTAGGTCGATGCGCAGATCATTAGGCACGTAAACCCAAAGAACCTTTTTGGGGCGATGAATGGCGGCGTACTCGAGAAGTGTAGCCAGGTTACTCAGCGGGCCGTTACCAAAAGAACCAAGATTCACGGTCCTTGGGTAAACTTCGCGCAGCCGATCGGTGAAGATCGCGCCATCGGCTTCACAGTATCCCTGAACGTAGGAGTCGCCCAAGACGGCGACATCCCATTCAGCCTGATCCCAAAGCTCATCGGGATTACGGAAGCCATGGCGATCCGACGTGTAGCTCACAACGGGGCCATCTTCCTGGCAGAGCACGGTTTGTACTTTGGCAATGCCACCGAGGGGCAGGAAACGCAGATCGGGGTGTTCGCCGAGAAAATGTTGCGCCGTAAACGCGGGGTTCGCTCGCTGCCCTTGGTTGCGTAAACGCCTGATCTCGGAAAGGCGAGGCGGCTCGGCGCCACTCATGAACCATTCAGCGCCCAGCAGTGCTGCATAGAGAACCAGTGGGGTTAAAAAAAATTTGCTGAGCCAAGCTTTCATAGGCGTTCTCGTATGCGGCTCAAAAGAGCGAGTACACAAATGGCGCGAGCGGCGACACCGCATGCACTAAATAGAGAAGTAGGCTCAGTAGAATGAGTCCGAAGAAATAGGGTTCCAAAGCGCCGAGCCTGGTCTCATGAAGGTGACGGCGAACTTCGAGGATGGTTTGTGCAATCATGACAACAGTTTTCATGGTGGTTTTCATGGCCTTCCCTTTTCTATGACGAGACGATCAACGATTAAGGCATCTAGGTCCGTGCGCGCGAACATCACGAGTCCCTCGATCGGGTGATTGACGATCGGGTAGTCACTTTCGTTAAACGAAGTATTAATCAGGCACTCAGGCGCATCCGCCAATTGCCCGTAGGTTTCAAGAAGTCGCTGTAGACGGTGATTCTCGGTGACCACCTGTGGCCGGGTGGTGAAGTCAACGTGCAAGCCAGCACGCACTCTTTCACGCGCCTCTTCCTTGACTGGAACCGCAAGCTGCATCCATTTAAGACCTTCGGCTGACCAGTTTTGCCAATCTAAAAGCTTACGTGAAGTGGCCTCGGTCATGGCGAGCGCGTACGGGCGAAATGGGGCGCGACTCTTGACGTTGCGGCTCACATTTTTTGCAAGGCGTACGTCATCAGGACGAAATAAAATTGAGCGATGCCCGAGGGCACGTGGGCCGAACTCGAAGCCACCTTGAATCCAACCAACGGATTTTCCGTCCCGTAAAAGTCCGGCGACATGTTTTAAAAATGGGTCTTCGTCGTTGAAGCGTTGCCAGCGCCACTCTTTACGGTAGTCGGTGTCGAGGTCTTTTTTGCGAAAACGTTTTATAAGAGGCACTTCGACATGACTGAGAAAGCTCTCGTCCATGGTATGCGTCTCGCCAAGATAAGGTGTTGCCATCAAGCGTGGCTCGCCACCTTGTACTTGGTAATAACCGAGAAGGGCTGCGCCGAGAGCGGCGCCGCCGTCACCCGGTTCTGTAGGTACAAAGAGCGAGTAGCCACCTTCGCGAATCAGACGACCGTTGGCGACACAGTTCAGGGCGCCACCACCGGCATAGCAAACATTCAGACTTCCGGCCTCGCGGCTGGCTATTTGAGTTAGCTGCAAGAGATATTCTTCAAATACCAGCTGCACACTCGCGGCGACATCGGCGTAGTGTTGTTCGATCCGCGCCTGGTCATCGCTGACCGGGTGTTCGCCGAATGAGGAAAAGCGGAAGCTACCGCGAAACGGCTCACCGAAGGTGTCTTTGAATTTCTTGGTGAACGGCGAACTGAAAAATCGGTCAAATTGTAGATACGAGGTGTCCAGATGAAGTTTTCCATCTTGATCCATGGCGATGATCTTTTCGACCTCGGATCTGAAACGGGGTTTGCCGAAGGCGGCCAAGGCCATTGTCGAGCACTCGTCGTTCATTGCGCGAAAACCGAGAAACTCAGTGAACGCCGAGTAAACAAGACCGAGTGAGTGCGGGTATTCGGAACTATCGGTGATCTCGATCCTGGGTTTACCGGCACTCCATGTGGCGCGGCCGATCGAGCAGGTGCTCCATTCGCCCACGGCGTCGACAACGACGATCGCTGCATCCTGAAAGCCGGAAACGAGAAACGACTGCGCCGCATGCGATTCGTGGTGGTTAAGCTCACGAATCTGTTCGGGTCTGAGTCCCAGGCGCTGTGCCAGAAGCACCTTGGTCCAGAGTTTCTTCCCGCACCAGGCTTTCATGCTCTGCGTGAATTCTTTGAGTGAAAACGGCCAAGCAGCGAGATTCGAGGTTAGAACGCGGGTCCATTTCTTGGTGGGTTGCTCGTAGAAGACCACAAGATCGATGTCGCTGAGTTTGATGCTCGCTTTTTCGAGACAGAACTCGATCGCCAGCGCCGGAAAGTGACTGTCGTGTTTTTGCCTGGTAAAGCGTTCCTCCGCCGCTGCCGCGATGATTTTCCCATTGACGACCAATGCTGCTGAGGAGTCGTGAAAGTCAAACGAGAGGCCGAGCACGTTCATTGGCAAACTCCGTCGGTAAATGGCCCGGTAAATGAGGCGGTAAATGAGGCGCTAAATGGCGCTGCACTCGCGGAGCTTCCGTGAGACGTCGCCGCGCCACTAGCGCAAACGGACCTGAGAACACAAAGTACACAAAGGCGAGAAGTACACTTGAAACCAGGTCGGCAATTTGTCTTCCGGACCTCAGCCAGGCATCGCGAAAACGCACCAGGCGAATGCGGCGAGTTTCACGGTGGACTGTATCAGGCGCGAGCCCTGCGCCTGATAAAAGTAACTCGGCCTTTTTCTGATGCCCCTTTTCATCGGCGAGAATGCGTTTGAGAAGGCGATCGAGTCCGGGAGAATATTGATTGGCCGCGATTTTCTCGAAACGAACCGCGGCGTCGTTCTCGCCAATGAGGCAAAACGCGAACAGCTTCCATGTTTCGTTCTTTTGAAATAGAACTCGCTTTTCCTCCTGTAGGCGGCGAATGCGTTCACCGGTGTGGGCAAGAAAAAAGGAGCGAAACTCCTCGGCATGGCTGATTTCTTCAAGTGCCTGTTCGAAGAGTTCCGCACGGTGAACCGAGTTGTCGGTGTGCATGGCGCCCCTTAATAAATGCCAAGAGCTGTCTTCCTCGGTCGCTTCAAAACGGCGAATAGCCTCACGGAACTTGCCCGGAAGCAGACGCCAGCCGAAGTTGACCAGAATACTGACTTTGATCGTATCAAAGAGCTCGAGTAAAAAATTAAACACTCGCATGCGACACGCCTATCGGTTTACGGGTTATTCGGCACAGTTTTCTTGCGGAACGCGTTCAGTCTTCGACTGACTGCTGGTGAGTTTAAAATCACCGAAGTTCAAGCTGACGGTTTCAACCGTGTTGCGTTGGCACTTCACGTACGAAGCAAAGGTGTTTACTTCGGTGCGTGTGGTCTTAAGGATACGGACCCTGCCGTCACTGGTGTTGTCGAGAACTTCTTTTACTTTCGCGCAAATGTGGCTCGCCGTTGATGTGGTTAACAGACCATGGGCAAAGGTGCCGCTGATCGGTGGGTCAAGGCGCAATTTGATATTGGTGAAAGGGCGAGTGGTCTGTGGCGCATCAGGATCGCCGTAGGGCGAATATCGTCCCGGGCCCACAATGCGGGTGCCTTGGGTGCAAACTAGAGTCTCGGCTGACACCGGAATCGAAACCGTCGTTTCACTTTCGTGAACTTCGCGATTTGCGAATGCCGGTGACGTCACGGTGAGCAGTGCTAGGGATAGCAATGCTGATTTCGTCGCGGATAGCGTCATGGATGTATCCTCCAAAAAAGGTTAGGCCTGCGGGAAAAACCCCGAGGCTTGAGCCTAATCTGCTCGATACACCCCAACTTGCATAATAAACGCTACCTATGGATGTGATGGATAGGACTGTGCCAGGCCGCGATCAAAAGGAGCTCAAAAAATGAATAAGCGAACGCACCGACTTGCGCCAGACCTCAATGCTCATGCTCTCATTTTCCGAATGTGCGAACGTTTTAGGGTCACAGACACCGATAAGTAAGGCCGGTGCGCCGCCCAAAGCGTCGGTAAAGGTCTGTACGAAAGGAATCGAACCGCCGCAGCCGATCTTGACCGAGGCTCGACCCCAACCTTTTGCCAAAGCGGCCTCCATTTGTTTAAACGCGGGGTGATCGGTCTTGGTTTTCCACCAAGTGCCGACGGAGACATTGCTCACTTTGGCCTTTAAACCGAACGCCGTTTGTCGTTCAATATGCTCTTGCAGGAGCTGTTTGGCTTTTTCATTGTCGATATTAGGTACGGTTCTTAGCCCGATGCGCGCCCAAGCCGAAGCGACAACGACATTGCCTGCCTGAGCTTGTGAGCTCGCCTGAAAGCAGTTGATAGAAAACGAGGGTTTAAACCAAAGATGTTCTAAGATCTCGCCCGCGGAGCAGCGCAGTTTCGTTTCCGGCAATATTCCTGATTCGTCACGAAACTTATGTTCGTCAAAAGGTAGGCTTGAAAGTTCCTGGCGATCGTCTGCCGAAAGTGGCACAACCATTTCGCGAATTTCAGGAATGCTGATTTCGCCACTATCATCGACCAAAGTTGCCAAGATCTTACTGAGGGCCATTGCCGAATCTGGCAAGGGACCACCCAAAAGTCCGGAGTGTACGGGTTGTTTCAGTGCCTGCACTTCGACCGACATACTGATTAAACCACGTAAAGAGACCGTAAGTCCGGCGGTCTGTTCGTCGTAATTGTCTGCATCGGTGATAATGATCACGTCGGCTTGAATGAGGCTCTTGTTCTTTGCGACAAAATTATCCAAGCCGCCTGAACCGCATTCCTCTTCACCTTCGGCAAGAATCTTGACGTTCACCGGAAGTGAACCCACGCTCTTGAGTATCGAGTCAATGGCGGCGAGGTTCGCGATAAGTCCGCCCTTGTCGTCGGCGCTGCCGCGAGCAAAGAGGCGGCCGTTTTTCTCGGTGAGTTCGAACGGCGGCGATTGCCACTTATCCAGATTTCCCGGTGGCTGGACGTCATAATGCCCGTACATCAATACCGTTGGTCGTCCTGGGGCTTTGAGCCATTCACCATAAATATACGGGCGCTCGGGATGCCCACCTGGGAAAGTCTGAATGTTCTCAAGGCCGACTTCAGTGAAGAGTTTCTTCACTTCATTTCCGCATTCACCTACGACCTTTTGCTCGAAACCCGGAAAACTCACGCTCGGTATGGCGACAAGGTGTTTGAGTTTCTTCAGGTAATCGGTCTCGTGAGATTGAAAGTACTGAAGTGGATCCGACATTGGCAAAGTCCTTGGTTAACAGTGGATACGTTGACAGTAAGTGCGTATCACCTCTGGGAGAAATGTCAAATCACGTCGCTGGCCCTTTACTGGCGGCATTGGTGTCAAAGAGGCTAGGGGCCACGGTTTTGCGTTAAATCGCAAGGTTTTTCGCGGGAAATGTTTTTTAAGGAGTTTCAAAGGTAGATTCCTAGGCTCTCGCGGAAGGTTGCGCTGGCGCAAAATGAGACCGAGTTTTAGTGCTTCGTTTTGCCTCTTCAGTCTTGAAGGAATGCTCCGAATAGGTAATTGCCTGGCGTTGTAGCCGCGCCCACAGGGCCGGACAGCGGTAAGAGGTTCGAAACTCGTCACGGGCAAAAACAATAGGAGGACGTGTGCGGAGAAATGGCCAATGCTACCCGTTACTGGATCTTTACTCGAGTTCCGAGCGAGGCCCGCCTTAACAAGTACATTTCGATCCTGATAATTGGCCTCTGATATAGTACGCCGGGAAAGTGTCCTGGCGTTTTTTTTAGGTAAACCGAATCCAGTATCGGGCGACTTCACCGCCGTGAGCGTCAGTTGAATTGACCACATCTTGAAGTTGACCGCGATTCTTTTCGATCACTCGCCTCGCAGCACCGTCGCTTGCCGAGCAGGTCACAAGTACTCGCCGAAGTCCGGCGCGCACGGCCTCAAAAAGCATCAACGCAAGGCACATGCTGCCCAGTCCTTTGTTACGCATTGTGCTTGGTACTTCACAGATTATGTTGCCGCCATCGAGCTCGCTCACTGAGTCGAGTGGAAAACGCAGCAAAGCCAGAGCTCGGATATCGCTGTTGGATTCACCACTGGTCTCACTTTGGGCGTCGAACATCAGATAGCGGGTGATCGAGGTCTTATTAGGACCGGGCCGCCAATCAAGGCGCTGCTTCTCCGATTCTTTGACGAATTTTCGAAACCGAGCCGAGGTGCTTAAGTCATCAGTAATGACTTTGGAATGACCGTTTAGAAAGAGCTTGTTATCTAAAAGCGCACTTTCATGTACCAATGAGATTTCTTCGAGACGAAAAGGGGCCATACTTTGATGATGACGGCAATTGAGCCCCGCAGTCAATCATCGGACTCAAGGGCATTAGACTTCGCCGTGCTGGAAGCCGAGTCAACTGGACCTCTTTCTAGAGCAGTTTACAGCGAATAAAAATTGAATCATGCTATAAAAAAATAGGGATGAGGGAGGACGTCTGTGAAATCAGTGAAGTTGTTCATTACGGCCATTGGGGTTTTGATTTCTATCTCATCAATGGCTGGGACAGAATGCGTTGATTTGAATGGCGTGTATCAAAGCCAAGAGAAACGAACGCAGCTCCTGAGATTTGTACAAGCGGCCTGTCTCAGTCTTAGTGTTGAAAATGGTACAAGGGGCGATGACGGCAAGATAAAGTTTTTTGGTAAGCGGGAGTTTCAACTCAATGGTGCTTCGCTCTGCAAGCCGGCAGGTAGATGTGAGTCAGCGAAGATCTCGGCTGATGGAATTTTGTTTACGATGAACCACATCAATTCGGTAGAGAGTGAAAAGCACGGATTATGCCGAACTAGTTCCTATGTCGTGTCGAAGAATCCGCAAGGATCTTTGCGCGCCGTCTTCCAGGTCTTTCAGTGTCCAGATGGTTATTCCGGTGGACTGGAAAAGCTATTTTCTCCGGTTCTTTAGATTTTTGGGCCTCAGTTTCTGGGGCTCAGTCTTTGGGTCTTAGGGACTCAGATTTCGACGAAAACTGAAACAAAATTTGTCACCGTTGTCTAGCGGTTGGCGTCCTCTTTAAATGCCGGGTACCCAACCAAAACCCTTGGTTTGCATCTGATTCGAGCTGAGCGCTCGGAGTGCCCGTGGCACGTAACTAGCAGCCGTGAGTTTGATATCTCCCGTAATTTAACAATAAAAAT
Organism: Bdellovibrionales bacterium; assembly: GCA_005793615.1. Lineage (GTDB taxonomy): Bacteria > Bdellovibrionota > Bdellovibrionia > Bdellovibrionales > JAMPXM01 > SXRI01. Next base: position 5,287 of record SXRI01000326.1, on the reverse strand, counting down.
CGCTTGAGAAAGGTCTCCCTTATGAAATTCTCTTTAGCATTGGTTGCGCTTTCAGTTGCATTGTCTGCATCTTCGGCTTTCGCGGCTGACGTTGTTGGTTGTCGTCGTACTCCCTATATTCCGATTCTCAATCCCAATCACATTGAATACCAGTATGAGCGCACCGGTACTTCGCTATTAACTTTGACTCTCAAACAATTTGATGGCGGCAGCGCTAAGAAAAAACTCGGCGAAGGTATTGAGAAAGCCCTGGGTAACCTTCCGGATAAGACTCAGGTTAAAGTCTTTTTGCAGAGTGCGGACCTGAAAGTCGGCACCGTGGTTAAGATTGAATGGGCTAGTGGCGCAACCACCATTGAAATCGATGGCAAAGCTATGGTTGATGATAAAGGCAACAAAGCTCTTCTCAGCAATACACTTTTGAGCACTCTTTCTACATTTATCGAGCAAGAAATCCTCGCTAAAGGTGAATACGGTAGTGATCTTAAGGCCTGCAATTAATTTTATTCGTCGAGGCTGAAACGAATCGTCATCCTTCTACAAACGTAATGGAATTTGATATGTCGAAATTTAAAAAGACCCTTAAAGTGACAGTTCCGATGACGATCGTTGCCTCGATGGGCTTCTTGGTCGCTTGCTCGCAGATGAAAGAGCTTAAAGAGATGCACGACGCAACCACAGAGATGCGTGACATCACTAAAGAGATGAACCAAAAAACCAAGGAAATGGGCGCCAACACTGAAGAGATGAAGGGCAGCACCAAGACCATGGAGCAGCTCACCAAGGCGCTCAGTATTAAGACCGATGAGCTCGGCAGTTTAACATCCGAACTCTATCGTGCGGCTAAACAAGGTACAGCGATGGCACTTCGCGAGGAAATTCTCAAGAAGGTGGTGAGCTCTACCTCACACGTTGAGAAGCTCTCGAAAGCGGCCAAGTACTATATGGCTTTTGAATATCAGATTTGGAGTGGTGTCGGTCCCGATACGATGGAGAGTCGCGAGAAGTTGGCTTCTTCAGCGGCCCGTGAGTTCATTCGTGAGATTCAGCGCTTTACGCCTGCAGATCTTGAGAAAATCAGTCCGGTAGTGATCACCGAATCTGCACATGCCATGAGAGCAGCTGCTGAATCTTTGCCCGCTGGCGAAGAAAAAAACACAGCTCTCAAGGCTGCTGCCGAAGCTGATTCAGTGAGCACGTTCAATGCGCTTGCCGTCACAATGCATATTTTGAATCCCATTCAAGAGGATCTTGTTGAGGGTAAGAAGGTCGAAAAGCTCAGCATGTATTCCATGATCAAACACGCGATCTTGGCTGATCGAGAGATTGATAGCGGCAGGAAATATCCGACGGATTTTCCGGGGTATGTTGGTGAGATTCGCTCTTACCTTGAGATCTCGAGAGCCCTTGTTATTGCGCGCGCCGACTCTTTGGGTATGATGGCTCTTGCTCGTTGTTCACCTCTTGCGGTGGCAAAAGATAAAGAATCAGCACTTGGGCTATTATTCGCCAAGTGGGAGTTCCAGACTCAGTTGAGTTCAAAGGTAATGCGCGACGCTGCACTCTTTCTCGCTGCCGCCATTGAAGCTAAGAAGTTCTTAAAGGATGCCGGCATTACTCCGCCGGTGAACGCCGATTTCAGCGTGAAGAAGTTGCTCGCCAACGCGCAAATCTCTGAAGAAATGAAGGCTGCGCGTGAGGCCGTTAAGAGTGGTGCGAAGGTTTCAGAGCGCCAGGCAGCCCTTGCGGAGCTCACCAATCATGTCGAAGCTTTCTTAACTTTCGAGTAAACCCCGAGTAAGTTAGACGCGCTGGCCAGAATCGCTGGCCAGAATCGCTGGCCAGCGTCGTTAACCAGAGGCTCCCTTTACTGAGGCATAGTCGTAAGATCAGGCTGCGCTTCCACCAGGGCTTCACACATCGTCTTAAAAACGGGCACATCAATAATCGCGTCGGGAGCGTAGCGACGAAGTTCACTCGATCCAGAGAATCCCTTTAAAACCTGGCCCTCGCGATCGAGAGTCAACCAATACTCTTTGCCGCGTTCACTTGCAAAAAACCTATATTTTGAAGTGATGATCGCTTGCGCTGCCGGCACGGGGCGAGTAAAGCCGCTCCATTTGGCATTGGCGGAAAGTCCGGATTGCCAAAGATAAGACGAGACAAAACTCTCAAAGGTCCATAGGCCCGAATAATAGTAATAGTTACGACTGGAAGAATCGGTCTCAAGATCAAAATGCCAACTCTCGTCAGGTAGGCTGCCAAGGCGTTTAGCAAAAGCCTCGGCTCCGCTAAGGCCAGTCTTTTTCACGAGTTTGCTCTCTTCGACATGCGCTGAGCATCCTGCTAGGTGAAAAATGAGACCAAACTTAAAGTACTCAAATTTAGGATGGGCAGACATTTCGGCTACTCGCGAGCGAGCTTGATGCCGGATAAGCAACATACTCAGGCGCGCGTTGGGGCGAAGATCCAAGCCTAAGAGATAAGAGCCCCGGATCTTGGGGGCGCCCTCGGTGAAAGAGCGATACGGAGCCTGCTCAGAGATCTTTTGAAGTTCAAAATTAAGCTGTTTATAGCGAGGATGTTGGCTGGCGGTTTTGCGAAGTTCAGTTAGAGCCTCACGTTCACCCTCTGTGAGTTCGACAACATCGTCTTGACTGCCAAAGGCCCCCGGCCAACGGGGGTACTGTCCCCAAATGTAATGCGGCGTCTGGCCGTGACAAGCTAAACAGAGCGGTGGATTGACCTGCGAAAACTTGGCTTCACCCGATTTTGAGTCGTTTTCAGGAAACTGAATGAAACGAAACTCAAGACGCTGGGTCTTGGGATTGACTGAAGCAAATTCGAGTTTGTCGTGGCCGTGATTCTCATTGCTGCCGTTGAAGGTCATGATCGTTCGCGCATCGTCGCCGAACATGATGACCCGAGGGTTCTTCGGGCTGGCCCCCTGGGCGCTACGTGAGGTGTGCATTAGGGTAAAACCGGAGCGAAAACTTAATGGAAGCCGTGACAGTACTTCTGGCAGCGTCAGAGTCTTGCCTGGATGGCGGGCCTCGTGTTCCTGAATTGCGGTTTGAATCTCGTCGAAACTAGCGCCAATCGGATTTAGCGGTTCGGCCCATGCTCCGTATGAGAGTAGAATTGATATGGCTAGAGTTAAGTGAGTTCTGAAGTGTTTTAGAGAGTGTTTTAGAGAAGCGAGAAAAAAGAGTTTCGTCATGGCGAGGTCATCTTCGATTAGCGACCGTCTGTCAATGTCCTCTCGGTAAAGATGTCAATCAACGAAAGACTCTTGAACGATTTCCATCAGATCATTACTATCGCTTGGATCTCTCATTAGAGATTCCAATGGCAAATCAATGAATCAACTGAATGTCATAGGTTCCGTAGATTTGCCCTAAGCGAGCCAGAACTACGTCTTGCCAAGAAAAATACTTGCTCTCTTCGGCGAGACTTCCGAGATAGAGATTGAGCCTCTGAGACTTCTGTACCTGGGAGATCAGCTTGTTGAGTTGTCTGACTTTCGCCGTCGAACCGACGGGGATAAGGACCAAGCTATCAAACTCAGTGGCGATTCTTTCGAGTGATGCAAGTAGTACGCGCGAGATCGGAGCGCGCTCAATTGCAATCACGCCTATGCGGGGCTCCTCTTTTCGCTCGAGCATATTTCGTTTGAGTTTTCCCAGTGTGGTTCTTGAGCCGAGATCGAAGTTGGCAATGCGTCCTGAATAAACAATCGTACCGACTTTAGAACTCGGCGTCGTCTGCACTCGCTCGGTCATGGAAACGTTGATGCCCGAGATCGGCAGCCTGTGTTCACGTTCCTTACCTCGAGTATCCACGCCATTGACCAGGATGAGGACTGAGGCCGGATCGAGATCGCCAATCCTTGTTGCGCCTGAGGAGCCTGAAGCAAGAAGTGCAACCAGACGATGATGGCCATCCCAGGAGTCGACAGATCTGATGGTGCCGTCGCCATTGGTTATGACGTTGAGTTTGATCATGTCTTTTTCATCTGTGGGAGTTTTGAGCTTACTCATCGTAATGCTGGTAATCATCTCGATAATTGCCGCGCGACTGCGAACAAGGGCGTGGCCCGGATTAATGGTGAGATCCGCGAGAGCGACGCTTTCAATGGCTGCCAAACGCTCACTTTCCGTGGAGGATTCACTGAGTGGCGCTAACTTGCGCATCAAACTCGGTGCGAGGCCGCTATCGCTCGCTGCTAGATCAGTGAGATCGGCCACAGGTTTTTTGAGCAACTGTTCAGCCATCGAGAGGTCAGAGTGGGGTGACTTAAACTTGGCCTGGTCACCAGAGAGAATGACAAATTTGGAGGTCAAAGTGAAAGGCGAGCCGTCGAGGTGCTTCAGTACGGTCTTGTTGCCTGCAAGTGAATAGTTGAGGTCAGCCACGCGTAAGCCATGAGGGCCTTGGTATTTCACGCGCACACGGTAAACAGGGCCGGGAGCCGCGAGACCCGGTGCTTTCGCCTGAACTATCTCGGCACAGGTCAAAGTTGTGGCATGAACACTTTGTTGCCAAGACAAGAGTGTCAGAGCAAGCATGAGTCCGAAGATGGTATGTCGAGGCCAAATTCGTAGCCAAATTCGTAGGCAGTATCGATCGGTCATAGCTTAGGGATTCTGCCAAATGGGTGCCATGGTCAGCTCGAGGTACGATCAGTAGAGGCAAATACGGATGTCTAAGATTTAGGCATCAACCGCGAATTTCGGCACCAGCTTCTGCTGTGTGTCGTCTTAAGTGCTTGAATTCGCTCCATGGTTTAAGGATGCTTTCGGCATTGTGAATGTTAATCAATTTGTGTTTGTAACGGAGGGGAAATGAAAAAGGCTTTTGGTTTTATTTTGGTGAATCTCGCTGCTAGCGCGGCTTTTGCTTGGCCGACAGTGGGTGATACTGCTTTGTATGATGTGCAGTTGACAGGAAATGTGCCGATGACGGGTGCCTACAGTTTGTCGACAGCCGCGATCAATGCAGGTACCGACGAGATGATGATCCATATCATGACTGATTTTCACGGCGCGAAAAGCACACAGCAAACAAAGGTGAAATTGAGCGATTTTCAAAAACTCGCACAGCGCCTCCCTGAGGAACAGATTTATTATTAGTTGAAATTTGAAACTTGACCTCACTTGAGATTTAATTCCGGGTTCGACCAAGAATCCAGAGCAAAACCAAAAGGAGGTCACGTGAAGAAAGTAATCAAGAGAGGCCAGAGAATCAATGAAAAGGCTGCGCAAGCGATCAACGAGCTGGGACGCGA
>SXRI01000325.1 GCA_005793615.1 Bdellovibrionales bacterium | reverse complement strand
TGCATATTGGTCTTGAGGGCTCCGGTGCGGAGGCGGTTCTTGATGGACTCTATATGGTGAATGGGCGGCGGCAAGTCGACAACTATACGTTTGTTGAACACGCGGTGCCACACACCACGAGCTCCCAACTCTACAAAGGAGTTCTTTCAGGCGAATCTCGTGCGGCATTTTTAGGTCGTGTCCGAATTCATCCCGATGCGCAGAAGTCCAGCGCCTCGCAGCTCAACAAGAACCTTTTGCTGAGTGCGAAAGCCGAAATTGATACTCGACCTCAGCTCGAGATAGATGCCGACGATGTCAAGGCGGCACATGGTGCGACAATCGGGCGCATTGATCCTGAACAGGTGTTTTACCTTGAAGCCCGCGCTATAGCGAAATTCGAAGCTGAAAGACTACTAACCTTCGCATTTGCCGCGGAAGTCGCAATGCGAATTCAAGATCGGTCACTTAGGGAAATGCTAACAGAGGCGCTGACGGCGAAGTTAAGAGAGGGCCAAGATGAACCTTAAGGTTTTCGATATCGGCAGAGTCAGAGGTGAATTTCGGATTTTACGGCGTGGGATTCGCGGTGAACCGTTGGTCTATCTTGACAGCGCCGCTTCTGCGTTGAAACCAGTGCCGGTGATTGAACGGTTGGTACAATACTATAGCTATGAGACCGCGAACGTACATCGCGGGGCTCACTTTCTGGCCGAACTCGGCACCATCGCCTACGAGGATGCTCGATCGACTGTTCGCGATTTCATGCATGCCAAACATGCCCATGAAATAGTCTTTACTAAAGGTACGACTGAGTCGATCAACTTGGTGGCACAATCATTCGGACGGCGATTTTTTAATAAAGGTGATGAAATCATTCTCTCTGAGCTGGAGCATCATTCCAACATCGTACCTTGGCAGCTAATAGCCGAAGAAAAAGGATGCAAGATCAAAGTGATTCCGATCACCGACAGCGGTGACTTGGATTTCCAAAAGTTCACCGAACTATTGTCGCCAAAAACCAAGATGGTGGCGCTTACCGGATGTTCGAATGTTCTGGGAACCTACGTAGATGTGGAAAAATATGTGGAGGCCGCGCATCGAGTGGGCGCCAAAGTTCTGATCGACGGAGCTCAAAGAATTGCTCAGGCGCCGACCGATGTTCAGAAGATGAATTGTGATTTTTTCGTTTTCTCCGGGCACAAGATATTTGGCCCTTATGGAATCGGTGTCCTTTATGCCAAGGAGGATTTGCTCGAGACTATGCCCCCTTATCAAGGAGGAGGCAGTATGATCTCCGAGGTGACTTGGGAACGTACCACCTGGGCTGCGTTACCTCATAAGTTCGAGGCGGGTACCCCACCGATTGCGGGTGCGCTTGGCCTGGCGGCGGCACTCCGTTATGTCAAGAGTCTTGGCTTTTCCGAGATCATTGAACATGAACACCAGATTTTGGAGTATGCACGCACCCAACTCAGCAATATTCCTGGAATTACTATTTATGGAAGACCGGTGCAGCAGGCGCCGATCTTGTCGTTTAATCTTCATGGTGCGCATGCCTCGGATGTTGGTGCGCTTCTCGATCAACAGGGTATCGCGATTCGTACCGGGCATCATTGCTGTCAGCCACTTATGAGAAGGTTGGGCGTGAGCGGAACCGCGCGGGCTTCGTTTTCGATCTACAATACCAAGCAGGAAGTCGATGTCTTGCGCGAAGGACTTTTGAAAGCACAAGGAATTTTTTCATGACCGATGCCAATGAAATACCGCCACAGATTTTGGTGCGTGTACAACCGACACCGAACCCGAACGCTTTGAAGTTCGTCGTGAATGTACCAGTAAAACGAAACGGTAAGGCGACATTTTCGCGACCGAGCGAAGCTTTTGGCGTACCTTTGGCTGAAGACCTTTTCGCGCTTCCCGAAGTTCGGCAGCTACATTTTTTTGAAAATGTCGTGACTGTCACCTATGCGGAAAGTGCCGACGTGGACACCTTGCGTCTTGAAGTGACAGCGCTTTTGCAGCGTCGACTGCCGGTGCACGATTCGGATTTTTCAGTGGAGGAAGAACGCAAGAAAATTGATCGCTCGAATCTTTCGCCAGAGATCCAGAAAGTGGAGGAGATTCTTGATTCCACGGTTCGCATGTATTTGCAGGGCGATGGTGGCGATCTTGAGGTCATTGCACTTAAAGACCATGTTCTCGAAGTCCGTTATCAGGGCGCCTGCGGCACCTGCCCGAGTTCGACCTCGGCAACCCTTGATGCGATTCAGGGAATTTTGCGCGAGCAGTTCGATCCGGATTTGGAAGTCGTCCCGGTCTAAGTTCACTGGTAGATGGTGTTGACCATATTGCCGTGAACTTCGGAAGCACTTTTGATTTTTTCTGATTTTTCTTTGGCGACCGTTTCGATGTTCTCTTGGTCGACGGTATTGTATTGTGCCATTTTTCCCATGTTTTCGCCGTTTACTACGCGATACACATGAAGATGTACACGGTGATTTTCGTCAGTGTCATTTCGGATTGAGAGCATCAGTTTACTGCGCTCAGTCTCTTTGAGCGAGCCAAGTTCACCCTCAAGGTTTCCGCTCGTGACACTCACTCCACTCTTAGGGAGTATCCATAAATACTTCAAACCATCCAAGTCGGCGCGTGCTTCAACGGTTGCCTCTAGATCAATGATGGTGCCCTGCTCAACGGCACCTTTTTTCGGCGCAGCGATGACGACCTCGATGAGACCATGACCTTTGCCCTGAACCGGCAGTCGCTTGCCGATACCGATGGCGAGAGGTCGCTGCTGTGCGAGCTTCGAATCTACTGAGGCCGGAGTGCGCTGACCGTGCGCATTTGAATTGAGCACCACGCCCCAAACGACAAGTAAAACCGCCATCACGATGGTAACGAAAAAAATATTTTTGTTTTCAGACGTCGGTTCAGATTTCATGACGTTTTTGTTCTCCTCAGGGTGTTAGACACACAGGTGAGCCGTTTAAGGTCAGGTTATAGGTGGTGTTGTAAGTGCCCACTGATCCATAGATTCCAGTATAAGCTTTGACATTGATGATGTAGGTACCAGCGGCCAGCGTCGCTGTGATGGACTCACTACCGCTGGTGGTGCTTGTCGAAGTTCGAGCGGCAGCT
>SXRI01000324.1 GCA_005793615.1 Bdellovibrionales bacterium | reverse complement strand
GCAAATTAGCGGTTTGTTCCTTGAGTCTCTGAGGTATAATGCCCCCCGGGCACAAGGGGGGTGTCACATAGCAAAGCGTAACTTTAAGGGCTTGTTGAGGGGCGAAAAATTTAAACTGAGGGGTAGACCTATGCGTGCAGCGGCCAAATCTTTACGACCGTCGCGTGTTCTGAAAAAATTCAGTTCGATGAAGACAGCACTCGAGAAGTTCGACTCTGAACGTAAGCTGCATCATTACAATGTTCGAAACTTTGAGCCGAATATCTCTTTTCGTTTTGAGCGCGGTCAGTTCATCGTTAAGACTGCCGAAAATGGCGCTGACCTTGAGGAATGCCTCAAACTTCGTTTCGATGTCTTTCATAAAGAATATATGAACAAACGCCGTACCTATGGCGTTGATATCGATAAGCTGGATTATCTTTGCGATCACTTAGTGATTTTTGACAAACGTTCCAATCGAACGATTGGCACCTACCGTCTCAATAGCAGTCGCTTTACGAACTCGTTTTATTCTGCGGGCGAGTTTGATCTTGGAAAGATTCTTGAGATTGAAGGCGCCAAACTTGAGTTGGGGCGTGCGTGCATTGACCGCGAGTATCGTTCAGGAGTGGTGATTGCGCTTTTGTGGCGTGGAATCGCCGAGTATATTCAGCGCACTGAGACCAAAGTACTTTTTGGCTGCGGTAGTATTAAGACCATGGAGCCCCTGGAAATTGGTCTTTTAACCAAGCACTTTATCGATACCGGTGCTTTGACGTATGACTACGATGTGTCGCCCACCAGAAAATACAAAGTGAAACAGCTGGCTAAAGTCTTGGAGTATATCGATGCCAATAGGTACGAGTATGTTCAGCAAGATGTGGAAGCGATGATACCGCCGCTATTTCAGTCGTATCTGCGTATGGGCGCGAAGCTTTGCGGCGAGCCCGCGATAGATCGCGAGTTCCATTGTATTGATTTTCTGACTCTCGTGAAAATGGATGAGATGAACCCAGCCATCATGGCGAAGTATAAAGTTTAATGGCAATATCGCAACGTGAACTAAATTTGAAGATTATGGGTTTTCCAGGACTTTAAAAGCTGCGAGCAGGTAGCAATTTTGCTCGCACGGTTGGCCTGATAGGCATGTATGTGAGTTCCGCCCTGCTTGGAAAAGCACGCCTGAAGGACAAAAACAAAAGGCTTGGTTTCTTTACCCGAAATATCGGTACCTACACCCGCCGAGCTTTGAAACTGATTAATTTTGATATTAAGATTGTCGGCTACGACGCCGAGTTGATGCGCGAAAAACGTTTTTTACTTGTCGGCAATCACATGTCCTATCTCGATATCTTTATTCTTTCGTCGATTCAGCCCTGTGTTTTCGTGACCTCGGTTGATATGGGCGAGACATTTTTTCTTGGTGATATAGCGGAGCTTGGCGGCAGTATCTTCATTGAACGTCGTACGCGCACAAAGATCGAGCGTGATATCGGAGTCATCACTGAAACGCTGAATGCCGGCCACCATGTTGTCATTTACCCTGAGGGCACCAGTACGAATGGCGAAAAGGTATGGCCGTTTAAAAAATCACTTTTGATGTCGGCGGTACGGGCCGGTGTCGATGTCATGCCGGTAGTACTCAAGTACACCGAGATCGATGGCGAGCCCTTTAATGAAACGAACCGTGACAAGGTTTGTTGGTATGGCGACATGGCATTTTTCTCGCACTTTTTAGGATTGATGAAATTACGTAAGGTGCAGGCGGAATTACATTTTCTTGATCCCATCAAAGTGTCACCTGAGCTTACCCGGCACGAACTGGCAGACCAGGCGCATAGCGCGATCAGTGCTGTGTATGGTAATCCGCTGGGTCTTGTTCAAGAATAACAGTTCACATATAGGCTTTGGCCCTGAAAGTAGGGCCGCTTAGCTTTCAAAGCTACATTCGCCTGCTAAGCTTTAGCTCGGAGATAGTTTTTAGGTCATTTGTCGAACCAACAGGACGGTTTTCGATGCACCTAGGATTCTTGCGAGTATTTGCGGCAACCGTTTTTCTCATGGGGTTTTCGATTGCGAGCCATGTCCAGGCGGCTGAGGCGGAGGCTGCGGCTGTGGTCGCGGTCGCGAAAATCGGTTTTTATGTCGCTAAGCTCGGCAAATCCTCTATTGATCCGGGGGCTCCCACTCGCATCCTAATTGCGGCTGAGGGCGGTACGGTTGGCACTCTTTTTCAAGAGGCAGCGGTCAGTCAGGGGTATCTCATTCGTGATCGTTTTCCGGATGATCAGATTGTTTTCATTTTCGTGAATGAAAATCGTGAGGTTGGACAGGAGCCCATGTTACGGCGTTGGGGTTTGGAAGTGGTGGACCGCGTTAGCGAGGAGCTAAGCTTGCCACGGCTCATGGCTGGGCTTCTGCCCTTTGGCGCAATTCGCTCAATCGACATTTACGCACACTCCTGGAAGGACTACGCCGTATTGACTTCACAAAACAGATTTACCGGGGATCGTAGTTTAAGTGTTCTTGCCGGTCACTTTACTGACGACGCCTATGCTATCTTTCATGGTTGCAACGCCGGTTGGGAATTGGCGCCCAAGGCCGCGCGGGAATGGCGTATACCGGTTGCGGGATCTCTTGTTGGAACGAATTTCGAGAAGCTTCATTCGAATGGTAACTTTTATTTTAATGATGAAGCCACCAAGCCGCCCGGACCGTGGGCAAGTGAGAATGCTCTGTCGTTCTCTTACCGTCGCAGCTGTCGTGCGGGAGGCTGTCTGCGCATGAAACCTGACAATAGGCCTTATGATGGTGTTCATGGACGGGTTTTTTCAGGGGCCCCTTTCTATAAGTTTTTTTGCATAGGACTTGAGTCTGCTCGATGCTTGCAAGGCATGACGATGTCGGTCTTATCACAACTTGATTTGTCTCCGCTCAACGACGAAAGAAGTAAGGAGAAATATCGAATTGCTGTGGAGAATATGCTTTGTCCAATAGACCGAGGCAGCACTCTGCGCGAGGACTGTCGAAGAGCATTGAGGGCCGCACTTAAAAGTGGCGATCTTAAGTACTCGCCATTTGCCGGCACCCTGGCGATTTGCTCATGGAGCGAATGTCGAACACCGTGGTTCTTTGAGGAGAGTGAGGCCTTTGTCAGTGAGTACTTCAACTATCTGAATGGATTGAAGCTTCTTCTTCAGAGGCTCTAGGCTTGCAGAAGGCCGGTACGTGCCTTAAGGGCATCGGCGATGGTAATCGTCTCCATACAATCGTAAAAGCGACAGGCTTGTCCCAGGCACTTATGCTCGCCAGGGCAGATGGCATTTGGCGGTACGAGAGCGGCAGTTTTTCCGCCCTGTGGTCCCCAACGCTTTGGCTGTTGAACGCGCACCGGGCTGAAAACTCCAATTGTCGGAGTGCCTGTGGCGGCGGCCAGATGAAGAACCCCTGTGCTGGGGGCGAAAACCGCCCGGGCGGCAGCCAGTAGAGTAACAAGCTCACGACCAGTGAGTTTACCGTCTAGCCACGTGACGTTGGCGATTTCGCCAAGGTTTTCGCGAAGTGGCTGTAAAAAGGCGGCATCGCCAGCGGTGCCGGTGATGACCACGTTTTCGTCACGTGCGACGAGTGCGTGAATGAGTTCGGCATACTTGCCTGTTGACCAGTTGAGAGCCGAGCCGCCCATTCCCGGATGAACGACGTTATAGGAAGCAGCTTTGAGGCCGTGACGTCGCAAGAGGAATTCCCGTTCGACTTCGCTATGCAGTTTAAGCCTGCTGCGGGCCATCGTCCCGGGCTCCTTATCGAGAACGGATTCAAGGAGTCTGAAATTGTACTCGAGTTCAGAAAACTCAGCGCGACTGCGTTTCTGTCGGATAGTACGGTTGAGAAACAAAAAGGAATGCCATTGGCTGCGAACGCCAGCACGAACAGGAACCCTGGCTAACCATAACAATAAACTTACCCACCAAGGAGCATGAAAAATGACGGCGGTGTCGTAGTGTCGGCGTCGCACCTCGGTCAAGAGCGTGAGAAAATCCGCCAGCGAAATTTTCTTGCTGATCGTCCGTGATTTCCGCGGAGGAGTTGCCATCGCCGTGATGAACTCAAGACCAGGCGGTATCCACCAATCTACTGTCGTAGAGGTTAACGCTTCATCCACAGGGAGAGTAAGTGCCAAATCGCCAATGCGATCCAGGCGAATGAGAAGTAACTTTCGTAATGCCGGCGATGTTGGCACACGGACCTACTTAGTCATTTGCCCGATCAAGCGCTCGAAGTGCTCGACCTGTGCGTTAACGATTCTTAGGCTCTTTTGCCAAAACTCAGGCCGTGTCAGGTCTTCACCGAAGTGCCGTAGAGTCAGCTCTTCAACGGTCATGCGACCTGTGTCGCGCAGAAGAGCGTTGTACATCGGAAAGAACTTGTTTCCGAGCTCGCGTCTGCGTGCATACAGGCCGATGCTAAAGAGATAACCAAAGGTATATGGAAAGTTGTAGAAGCTAGTTCTCGACATCGAAAAATGCAGCTTGGTCATCCAATACTGACGTTCGGTTTCACTCAAGGTGTTACCGTACCACTTGCGCCATGCGGTCTCGGTGAGCTCACCGAGTTCTTGGGGCGTGACATACTGCGAGCTCGCCCGTCGTTCGTAGAAGAGTTTTTCAAAGTCAAAGCGTGCGGGAATATTAAGCAAGAATCCAGCCGCAGCCTCAGCATTTTGCCAAGCGATCTCGAATTGAACTCCTGTATGCTCGTCTGGAGCCAAATCTGCATGGGTAGATGGCGCCAAACTATCTGCCAAGGCGGTTTCGGCCAGAATGCTCGCGGTCTCTGCAAGAGACATAGGATAAAGACGCTGCAATCGGGGAAGATCACGTGTTGCCCAGGCGTGATACGCATGACCTAGTTCATGTGCCAGGATGCGAACATCGGCGAGTGAACCCATGTAGGTTTGAAACACGCGCGGCGTGCGGGATTTCTGAAACTGCGTACAGAAGGCTCCGTGCTGTTTGTTCGGTAGAATCCTGCCTTCGATCCAGCGGTTTTTTTCCATAGTACCGACGAAGTCGGCCATATTACTGTCGATAGCGGCAAAGGCCTCGCGCACGAGCTTGAGGCCCTCTTTAAAAGAGCGGTGCACTGGCATCTGCGTTTTGTTTGGCGCGGGGGCCATCAAATCCCAGGGATCCATTTGATTTTTGCCGTAACCGCGAGCCATGGCGCGCAGAGCGCGTCGACCGATCTCGCGAGAGTCTTCCACTGCGGTCATCATTGCGGTCAGAGATTTTCTGCTGATGCGTTCTTGGTGAAGCGGAAGCTCAAGAAAATCGAGTGGCGTTGATCGTTCGCTCGTAGAAACAGAAAGTAAATCAGAACGTCGTTGGTATTCTTCTAAACGCCAACCTGCAAGTCCGTTGAGAATCGCAGCACAGCTGTCTTCATGTGTTTTCCATGCCGCCTGGATTCCATACCAAGCGGAGCGGCGTCGCGCCTCGCAGCCTTCACGTAAAATTCCGGAGGCCTCGGCAAGGCCGATGGTCTCCAAGCGCTTATCGGCGCCTTCGAGAGTACAACGTAGAGTACCTGAAATCTGGCTATAAAGATTTCCCCAGGCGTCGATCGCATGCGGACGCATCTGTTCGAGTAAGGTTTCTTCGCTTTCCGACAGGCGGGTAGCAGCAAGTTGTCTTGCTTGGCGTAGGGCGAACTCGTTACCTTCGGTGCGTGGGTGATGTAGGTATCGGGCGATCACCTCGTCGGGTGCGTGCGTGAGAAAAAGTCGAACTGGCATGAGCGCGCTATTCAGGCGCGCTCGCCGCTTCATCAAAATTGCATGAACACGAATGGCTTCGGCATTTTGCCCGTCGATACTGCGCTCACAATCTACAAAGATGATGAGGTTGGAGAGCAATGTCCGGGCCTGCTCGTCGAACTCGGCATGTGCGTGAAGTTTTTCGATAAATTCATCCGAAGCGTTAGCTTGTTTCGCAAGCAACGGCTCGAATGATGGTCGCAACTTTGTCGCAAGATCGGCGAGCTGCTGAATCAACTGATCCACCAACACGAGATCGCGGGCAAACTCGTTGGAGGCGATCGATGGATACTCAGAAGTGTTCTCCCAAGCCGGGCCAGCGAAGTCGCCAGGTAAAGAGTGAGGTCGAGCTTCTGTATTGGTACTCAATTGACCTCCAAATCGATCATGTGGATCTGGGGAAAGCGTTTGATCAGATCGCTTTCAAGTTTATTGATTTCACGGCCAACAGTGCGGACCATGCGCTCCGCGGTTTCGAAGAGTATGTAAGCAGGATCTTCGCCATCGCGAATTCGCTCGGCATCACGTTCAATTTGTGGCCGATTGATTAAGATGCCGCCGTGGAATTCGACCTCGATAGCAAGGCGCAAACTTCCCGGAGCCATCACCGCGGTCTTAAGACTGACAACACGTTCAACCGCGGGGTAAGACTCAAGGAACTCGCGAATCTCAGTTTCCTCATCGACGCCCGCGGAAACCCCCATCAGAATTCGACCATTGGCGATAGAAAGGATAATGGCCATCATTCCCAGCAAACAACCGACAATGATCGAGGCAATCGCATCTGGAACCGGACTTTGCATTTGCCGCGAAATCAATATACCCATGAGGGCGATAAACACACCGATAACGGCAATGAGATCCTCGAGCAATACCGCGACCACCGTGGGATCATCGCCGACGCTGATGAACTCCAAGATATCTTTATCACCGCGGCTTTTGTTGATCGAGTCGACGGCTATCCAAAGAGTGTAACTCTCTACGACCAGTGAGAGGACAAGGATAACTAAGGGCTCCCAGCCCATATGCACTGACTCAGAGGAGCTGGTGCTTTCAAAGAGCTTCAGAACGCCGTGGTAAACAGTGAAACCAAAGCCGACAAAGAAAATACCCATTGCAGAGACGAGGTTCCAAATGTAGCGCGCTCGGCCCTTGCCGAAAGGGTACGAGGGTGTTGGTTTACCCATGCCATGTCGAATACCGACAAAGAGAAGCACTTGGTTGAGAGAATCGGCAAGGGAGTGCACGGCCTCTGCCAACATCGATGGACTGAAACTGATGGTCCAGCCAACAAATTTAGCGGTGGTGACAATCGAGTTACCAACTAACGCAGTCAATACAGCACGAGAGGAACTATCTGGAGGTATATTCACCGAAATCCTTTTGCGATGAAAATCTAGTATGTCCGAGCTCGGTGCGAAACTCAAATGCCTCTGCGTTTGCTGATGAACGACGGGTTGCGGCATTTGCCTACTTACATCTCGTCAGGATCGGTGCCTGCTGTGATTCGAACTCTTTGTTCAAGCCTGGTAGAGAACCTGCAAACCTTGCAAAGGAAGATGGCGATAGTTGGCGTTGAATTCTCATCTGTGCTTCATCAGCTAGGGGTGTAAGTGTGAGCTTGAGTTGTCCGAGGTCGAGCAGGCTGACTTGAGCCTGGTAGAGTTCATTGACTTCAAACAGTGCCTTCCAGATGGGCAAACCGCGCAGTTGGAAAGGCTGGCCCTTTGAGAATTTAGACACACCCAATAGGCAGCTTGGTTCACTCCAAATGAGGTTCAGTATTTCGGCGGTCTTATTTTTGCCGGCGAGCTCTCCTACGGAAGTCGCCCTTAAGGTAAACTTCAATTTACCCTTAGTCGTGGTGGCGCGTTCATGCTGGAGCCAGCTGTTCATACGGCGTTCGATTGTTCTGCGGGTATTCTTGTCCACTTGCAGCTGATTATGAGCTGTTTTGTCGCAGGCGGTGAAGCTCGTGTCACTGTTGTCGGCAACACACGCGAGATTACTCATCAGACTCATGGCTTTAAAGGATCGAGTGGGATTCAGGCAGGCTTCGGTTTTTGAGCCGGATTCAGGAAGTCGCGCGGGAAGAGTGGCAAAAACTACGGCTCGAACCTTGCCTTGGTTGTCAAAAGCAGGACTTCCTGAATTGCCATGAAGAATTTCGCAGTCGGTGAAGGCCGCGACTTGGGCATAGGGATTCGTTCTTTGCGACGAGAAATCGGGTGCAAGAACGGTATCAAGGACGGGGCGACATCTCTTCTGCCGTAACACTCCGCCAGGAACGATGTCTGAAATCGGGTCGACCACCCAAGTCAGCAGAGTTTCTGTAGCGGTGAGGCCCTGTCGACTGATTTCATTGGGTTGTCTCTCGCTGGGTCGAGAGAGTTGAATGATTGCGACATCGAGCTGAGGATCGTTACGGTGCTGAAGATCAATGGCTATTTCAGTGTTTTCCTCGGCGGCGATCCTGGAGGCAAAAACCACCGACTCACACTTGATGCGTTCTTCAACCTTGGATTCTCCGTTTGCGGGAAAGACCGCTGTTATTCCTTTACATGAAGCGCCAGCGCTTCGCGATTTTTCGGGAAGACAATGACTATTGGTCATGAGGGTTTGCGGACCTATTAAGAAGCCCGTGCACTGCGAGAGTGTCGAACCATCGTCGCGAAGGAGAAGCATGGCAACGTTGCCAGGACATTTTCCTTGGGCGCTTGAATCGCAGCGGAGCTCAGCTTCATTAATGGCTCGTTCAACTTGATCGGGGGCCACCGAGAGGCGATGGGGGTGTCGCTGCGGTGTTGAAATTTCGCCCGCCTTAGGAGGCAGGTAGCCTCCGGGTTTAAAGGGCGCACACCCTTGGACCGTGAGGCCCCCGAGCGCGGAAAGGAAGATCAAACACGAGGCCAGGGGCTTGGTGATTTTTTTGATGAAGCAGAGTTTTAAAAAAGCGCCGAGTTTTTCGACAGCCATGGAAGTTTTTCCTTCAAACCTATTTAATGGAGCCTCTGCTAACTCTCGTGACGCCGACTCCCGACTTCTTCTGTGGCCATGCAATCCGCATGCTGCACAAAGATAGTGAAACAATTCTTGTCACAGACTTAAATTTCTTCACTCTACTCAAAGAGATGAGTCGTGGAGAGTGGGTTGGTTTTCGGAGCAAGAGAAAAAGCGGAACGCCTCACTGCAAGTAGCATATTGGGTAGGTGGTTTAAGCTGCATTTTGCTCCTAACCAGTTCGTCAAGGAGTCTGGTACGGAATTCGCTAGCGGAATCTGAGCGGTCTGGATAAATGCGGTCGAGAACATGGTTTTGGGTTGCGATCGCGCACTAGTACCCCGACAAGAAAGTTTCTAGCCGTTTTTTAGAGCCCGCTTCTTCGCGGGTTTGACTCTTTGCAGTAGCAACATGTTTTTGTTCTCGATTATCCATTCAAATTCCTCGCCTTTTTCGATCTCGAAACTCTGTGCCAGAGCCG
>SXRI01000323.1 GCA_005793615.1 Bdellovibrionales bacterium | reverse complement strand
TCAACTGACAGTCTTTCGCCACTCACTCCAGACTCAGCGCCAACATCGGCCGCACCACAGACCATGCCACCGAACATGACTTCGTTGCCATCCGAGGCGCCACCTCACTCATCGCCAGTAGCGACAACCACTATTCAGGGCGCAACTGCTTTACGTGATGATTTAAGTAATGAGTCACAAAATCCGTGGAGTCCGCTTCTCTTGGCGGTAAGGCAGATGGACCCGGGAAGCGATGAAGAACTGAAGAGCATCTATGCCTCGGCACGCAAACAGATTGAACGAGATCAGAAAAAAGCGTTACAGGCCTTTAGTGATCTTGCTCCGCGCCTAGGAGAACTGCCGCTGATGGAGAGCTTCTTTGCGGTGAGCGCGCTCATGCGTTACAGCGACGAGCCAACCCTCGTTTTGAACACACTCCTAGAGAATCGGCCTCCCGCAGACTCCGGTAGCCCCAATGGTCATCATGAGCCCATGACTCCCTCAGCCGCCTTTGATCGCCTCGAGGCCTATGCCATGCGCGAACTGCGCAAGCGAATCGAAACAGATCCGCAAGCCATCGCACCTAATCAACATGTTGGTTTGGTCAGCCAATTGACGGAGCGAGCTCGAACCGAGCGCTCACTTGATATTTCAA
This sequence comes from Bdellovibrionales bacterium, assembly GCA_005793615.1. Lineage (GTDB taxonomy): Bacteria > Bdellovibrionota > Bdellovibrionia > Bdellovibrionales > JAMPXM01 > SXRI01. Next base: position 3,556 of record SXRI01000323.1, on the reverse strand, counting down.
TAGAGATGCTGCAAACACTAAAGGCGTTGCGTGAACCACGCGCCATCGAAACCGCCCTTTCCGGCCACTCGCGACGTGACCAGGATCTGATGCGCGCCGTGATTGAGTAGAACACTCGAAACGGCACCGATACAATATGACTACATGCTACCTACCACGCGCCTCAAAGCATCCGCAATCTCATCGCTGGAGTGGAGACCCTGTAATGCCTCAACATGTTTCGAGGCATCGAAAATCACCTCGCCTGTGGAACTATCAATCTGCACTCTGCCGACGAACGTTAAATCGATCTTCTCGATACTAAAAAGACTCCCTTGATTGTTGGCAACCGCAACACTGTGGCCCGAGTCACAGCCAGGGCTGAGATGTAAAATGATTTTCTCATACATCCCGTAGCTGAGCGTTTCAGAGGCGAATTCTGTCGGCTCGTAGGTAATACTACCAAACCAAAAACTACTGAACATCATCTCCATGAAATTGTCCATCGACGGGATGGTCGACGGGATGGTCGACGGGATAGTCGACGGGATGGTCGTTGTCGGCACGGTTACAGTTGGAACGGTAGGAACCGAGGGCAGAGCGGGAACGGCAGGAAGCCCAGGTAAACCACCTGTACCTGCGAGAGACTTAACGGTTGAACTTCCAGTTGTCATCCCGGTGATACAGAACTTGGCCTGAGTTGGCATTCCGTTTTGCTCGCCATGACGAATCTTCATCTGTACTCTTGCAACCATCGGATTATCGGTTGAGGTACCTCCGCCCACCAACGACCGCGAGGCATTTGTTTTTTCAGCGATATCACCAGCCGGTTTAGGGGCGCCACAAGCCTGATACAGCAAGACGACAAAGCCAAGAACCGCGAACATCACAATAGGCGCAGACCGTTGGCGGATCATTCTTCCTCCTCGATTTTATTCGTCAGTGGAAAGGCGATGAAGTTGAAGTGATAAACTTCACTATTACCAGGAGTCTCGTCGCCAGTGAGCGCAAAGATTTTTTCTCGAGCCTCATCGAGAATCCTCTTGGCTTCGGCAACCTTATCCTTGGGAATAGCGGCCGTATGAGCGCTGATATTGCGCTCCTCTGAAGGTGTGGACTCCAATGATTCAACGGCCTGCAGCAAGAGATCGCGATGAAACTTGGTCAGCGCTGGCTTGAGCACACCTGTTTTACCGGCAATTCTTTTCGACGGCCGCTGAATCTTGCCATCCGGATCGCGTTCGATAAAACCGTGTTTCTCGAGAAAATCGAGCGACTCCCTGATGTCTTTCAAGGCGACTTTGTTCTTAAGCCGCTTTTGTATCCATTTTGGATCGGGCTGAAAATCAGGAAGAGCTGTCATTTCACGAATCGCTACGTTTTGCCAGTGAGTCAGATACTCGTAGACTTCAATCTCGCGAGCATTCACATCTCGATACCCCTGGAAGCGCTGAATCTTCTTTAGCGCACGGAGAACATCTTCATCGCTCTTAGCCTCACCGATCTCAAGTAACCACTCGAGATAGGATTTCTCCGATACCTCTAGACCCAAAGCACCCGCCAAGTTTTCCAAGTTAGCGGCTGAAAGACTGCGGTGCCCGGAGAAGACCATCGACAAATAGGCTGGTGATACATTGATTTGTTTAGCAAGAGCACGTAGCGAAAATTCTTGCGAGTTTTCTTTGAGATTGGCGACGAGATCGCGCAAATAGGCGCGGTAATCCAGGTAAGCGAAAATATCCGGCCGCTTTGACAGCACTTGCGCCTGAGTCTCTGAAGAAATGTCTGCTGTGCCCGCTCTGTTATCGGGTGTTCTCATACCTAAATCATACCTGAAACAGCGCCTAAACGCTCGAACCTGTAATCTACGCCTCTCGAATTGAGACAGTTCAATCTAATGGTTTCAGTCATTTGGATCTGATCACTCCTTGAAATTCCTGGGCGAAAAAAAAGAAGCGGTGAACACCTCTCGAATGTCTCCCTTAGGCAAGGAGAGGTGTTCACCGCTGGCGGTTTGGGGCAAAATCAAGTTTCGACAGTAACCCTATTCCCTAAAGGTTCCGCCAAAAGGCGTTGATGCTGTCGACGATGTGGCGAACATGACCTTCGCCGCAAAAGTAAGTTCTCTGACGACAACGTCTTAAAGCCACTTCATTCATTTCTGCGCCATCAGTTACGTCCAGCAGGCATCAGCGCGAAACTGAAATCAGGTTAACAGAATTCGACAAAAACAAAAGTACATTTTTAACTTTCGGTGAACAGTAAATTCACAATTAACTTACTATTTTTAAATAGTTACACATATATTTGGCCATTTTCATGAACTATGAAATCAAATTTATGTGATCACCATCGCAGCATTTTGAGACATGCTGACCAACAGGAAGCCCGTACTCGACTCGACGATTATCAAGCCGATCATCATAAAGACTTCTTAACAGGCTGATGTTGGCTGTCGCGGCGCAACAGGTGTTACGATGACAGTTGTTCGCATGCCCAAATACTCATTCAACCGATGGATCGACGCGAATGACTAAACTTATTTTGGTAGTTGAAGACAATCGCGACGACCAACTCTTCATACTCGGTAATTTAAAAAAATCTGAAAACTACACGGTGATCTGCACCCCCGACGGTGAGGCGGCCAAACAGTTTCTTGAAAAACAAACTCACGATCTTCCCTCATTGATCATTCTGGATTTGAGTCTACCTAAAGTGTCAGGGCTTGATTTTCTACGGGCTCTTCGCGCCAACGAAAGAACAAAATACGTTCCCGTGGTTGTATTAAGCTCCTCAAAGGAACACGTCGATATTCAACGAGCCTTCGCCTTTGGCTGCAATAGCTACCTCTACAAGCCAATTGTTTACGAAGAATTTCGCGATCTCATGCTGCAGATTTCCGATTATTGGTGCATGCGCAACGTTTCTCCGATTGGCTTGGATGTCCCTTCCACACTCGACAATGACGATCTCGCCCCTCTCATTGATTTGCGTAAGTTCAGGGAGGGTTAGTGAGCGAAAATAAAGGTATTCGCCTACTTGTCATTGAAGATTCAATTGATGACATGACCTTGATGCTTTATCAGCTGCGCAAGACCACGCTGCAGCTGGCGCAAACCCGCCGAGTGGAAACCGCTGACGAGCTCAATGCCGCCCTAGACGCCCAGCCATGGGATGTGATTATTTCCGACTTCCGCCTGCCGCGCTTCGATGTGCTTTCGGCGTTGTCGATCGTAAAGGAACGCCGCCTTTTTGCGCCGTTTATCATTGTTTCCGGGCGCGTCGGCGAAGAAGCCGCTGCTATGGCCCTGAAGAGTGGCGCACATGATTTCGTGTCGAAAGACAGCCTCTCAAAGCTGCCCGACGTCATTCTGCGCGAACTTGAACGCGCCAACGAACGTAAAGAAAAACTCTTTATCGAGGAGCAGCTTCGCCTTGTCAGTCTCGTCTTTGAGAACACCTCTGAAGGCATCGTCATTACCAATCGCGACAATCGAATCATCAAGACCAATACCGCGTTCACCACGATCACTGGTTACACCGAAGGCGAAGTGATCGGCGAAAACCCAAGCATTCT
>SXRI01000322.1 GCA_005793615.1 Bdellovibrionales bacterium | reverse complement strand
GTATGCCTCCACTTCAGCGGGGTTGGCGGCAAGCACTTCATCGATCATTTTCTCGATCGCCGAGGTGTCCGTAATTTGAGTCAGGCCCTTTTCCTTTACGATGTCCTCGGGGTCATTACCTGTCGACCACATCTCCGCAAAAACCGTCTTGGCGATTTTTCCCGAAATCGTACCTTTATCAATGAGTGCGATCATTCGACCTAGATATCCCGCTGGAATGGGCGACTGCCTCACTTCTTTTTTTGACTCATTCAGCTCTCGCATGAGGTCGGTCATCACCCAATTCGATGCGCCTTTGGGATTCTTGCTGACCTTCGCCACTTCCTCGAAATAGTCCGCCAACTCGCGCTCCTGAGTCAGAACAAAAGCATCGTATTCCGGCAGTTTATACGCATCGACAAAGCGCTGCGCTCTGGCCAAAGGAAGCTCAGGAAGCCCACTCTTAATCCTAGCGATCAATGCGTCATCAATCTCTACCGAGAGCAGATCCGGATCCGGGACGTATCGATAGTCATGAGCCTCTTCCTTCGAGCGCATAGCAAATGTGCGGTTTTTGTCCGGATCATAAAGCCTAGTTTCCTGATGAATTTTCTCACCCGTCTCAGCGCAATCGATCTGACGATGAATTTCATACTCAATTGCTTTTTCAATGAAGCGGAAGGAGTTGATGTTCTTAATTTCTACCTTAATGCCAAGTTTAGATTCGCCTCTTTTTCTGACACTGACGTTGCAGTCACAACGAAGTGAGCCCTCCTCAAGATTGCCATCACAAACCTCGATATAGCGCACAATCTTACGTATCGTGCGCGCATATTCAGCTGCCTCGGCCGCCGTACGCATATCGGGTTCCGAAACGATTTCGAGCAACGGACTTCCTGCTCGATTCAGATTAATCAAACTGTACTCACCGTGATGGGTACTTTTACCCGCATCTTCTTCCATATGAGCTCTCGTGATGCCTATGCGCTTGCGTTCGCCGTTGAAGAGAAACTCAAGATGTCCCTTTTCGCAAAGCGGAAGGTCAAACTGCGAAATTTGATAGCCCTTAGGTAAATCTGGATAGAAATATTGTTTTCGCGCGAAAACAGAATGCTTGCGAACTTCACAGCCAAGCGCCAAGCCTGTCTTGATTGAAAATTCGAGCGCTCGCTCGTTGAGTACAGGCAACGATCCGGGCATCGCCGTACAAACTGGACAAATATGTTCATTGTCGTAGGCATCGAACGCGGTCGAATTACTACAAAACATTTTTGATTTTGTTTGTAGTTGGACGTGAATCTCAAGGCCGATAACCGCCTCATAACCATTCATTTGCTCTGCGCCACTTGGTTCCGAATTTTGCTTAGATGACATTGGGAACCCTTTCTTCTTTAACAAGGGTATTTTCTAGCGCCGAGGCAACATCGAAGATGCGCTGTTCGTCGAAATGCTTGGCAGTCAACTGCACGCCGATCGGAAGTCCACCGATTGAAAAACCCGCCGGCACAGCCATGCCAGGCAACCCGGCTAGATTGGTCGACGTCGTAAAAATATCATTGAGATACATCTCGAGAGGATCTGAAATGCGTTCACCGATCTTGAACGCCGGTGAAGCGGTAACCGGCGACAGCAACACATCACAACTCTCGAATGCCCTAAGAAACTCATCACGCAAAAGACGGCGAACCTGACAAGCCTTTTGGTAATAGGCATCGTAATAGCCACTGCTTAAGGCGTATGTGCCGAGCATAATTCTGCGTTTTACTTCGACACCGAAGCCCTGACCACGATTGAGACTATAAAACTCCTCAAGGTCCTTCGCGGGAGTCTTGGAGAAATCAGCGCGGTGACCGAACCTTACGCCATCATAACGTGCCAAATTGCTGGACGCCTCGCTGGTTGCGATCAGATAGTAAACAGGAACTGCGTACTTCACGAGAGGAATCGAGACCTCAACGATCTCGGCTCCACGTGTTTTCACCGCCTCGATCGCCGCCTGGGTGACGCGAGTGACATCTGCATCAAGCTTTTCCGTGAAGTACTCTTTCGGGAGACCGATCCGACATCCTTTTAAGTCCTGACGGATTTCCTGCGACCATTTCGGAACACCTATATTTGCCGTCGTGGAATCGAAACGACACTTTCCAGAAATAGCCTCCAACATCACCGCGCAATCGGCGGCGGTGTTTGCCATCGGCCCTGCTTGGTCCAGGCTTGAGGCGTACGCGATAATGCCATAACGACTCACGCGCCCATAGGTCGGCTTGATTCCATAGACGCCGCAAAGACCAGCCGGCTGGCGAATAGAGCCTCCGGTATCTGTTCCTATCGCACCGGGCGCGAGGCGAGCGGCGATGGCAACCGCCGAACCACCACTCGAACCGCCAGGTACATAGTCAAGGTTCCAGGGGTTCTTGACCGCGCCATAGGCAGAAGTCTCGTTGGAAGAACCCATCGCAAACTCATCAAGACTTGTTTTCCCAAGAACAACGGCACCGGCCTCTTTGAGTTTGTTCACCACGGTCGCCGTGTACGGAGGGATGAAGTTCTCAAGGATCTTCGATCCCGCCGTCGTTCGCAACCCCTCGGTACAAAGAAGATCTTTTACTGCAATGGGAACGCCCGCCATCGGACCGATGTCGTCACCTTTTGCGATGCGCCCATCAAGCGCCCTGGCGTCGTCGATCACCTGAGGATTGATTGTTATGAAAGAATTGAGTTTCTTATCGAGCTTATCAACGCGCTCCAGAAAATGACGTGCGACTTCCGCCGCCGAGACCTTTTTGGCGCGTACAGCGTCGCGTATCTGAACGATGGATGACCGGGTTAGATCCACGGAACTCTCCTTTATCTGGCGAGACTAAAAACGACTGATCTCACTAGTTCCGAAAATTATTTAAATATTCGGATCAAACAACTGGCGGCACTTTGAATAAACGTCCCGATTTTTCCGGGGCGTTCGCAAGAAGTTTATCACTCGCCACGAGCTGCTCAGCCATATCGGCACGCATTGACGGCGCCATATCGGTGGGCGTAACGAGCGGCTTTACTCCTTCAGTATCAACTTTGGCTATTTGCTCAAAATTCTCCAAAACCGCCGAGAGCACCTTAGTACAGTCCTCAACTTCAGCATCATTGAGCTGTAGACGGGCCAATACCGAAACTTTTTTTACAGTATCTTTGTTCAACATAAAGGCCTCCCTCTAAGGTACTAACAGTAGCGGACGCCTCTAGTTTGTTCAATGACTGCCTCAACTGGGGAAGATGAATAGGTG
>SXRI01000018.1 GCA_005793615.1 Bdellovibrionales bacterium | reverse complement strand
GAATACCATGAGCTTCCCCCTGAACTTACGTTCTTGCTAAACTTGATTGTTTTGCTGCCAACCCAATGCGCTAAGCAACACGGGGACCAGTGGTAGGCTCGAAATTAGCGGCAAACGAGGGCACTGAGCCCTGTAGAATTTACGTTCGGTGCCGCGAATTGTTTCGTCAAGTCGGGGTTTGGCAACGCTGCGCCACGAACTGTTTTAAGAACTGTGAGAGGACCTCGGGTGTGTTGCTGTCACTGATCATGGTGTTGAGCTGATCGCACTGCGCTTTCGTGAATTGCGGCTGCTGGCCGCCGGCCGCATTTGCACCTTGCACTTTTGTCAGACGATCTTGAAGTTTAATGAGGATCTGATTGAAGTGTTCAAGCAGGCAAGTTTTCATGTCTTGCACTTCCTGCGTTAGAGTCGAAACATCAAAGCCTTCGATTTGCGTAATCAGATCTTCAATCTTGGCAATGGCAGCCTTAAGATGTTCTTCGATGTTTTCGCGATAATTATGCTCAGCAGACGGAGCTCCTTCTGCTGCACCTGATGCTTCATTGGAATTTGCCTGCGCTTGGCCGACGGCCTCCCACTGTAAACCGGGAACAAAAGCTGAACCATTCAACCACGACCAACCACGGGGTGGCTCAGCGAGTTTGGCATTGGGGCAAGTGGCTGCGTTTTTCTTTGCACCCGGAGCCGGCAGCGTATGAACCGACATAGCCCAGCTCGGGCAAACCGGTCCGGAAATGACAACATTGTTCTCTTGCGGTACCGGTTCGGCGCCGCTGTTGCTGGGCACGGCTTCGTCCATCAGGCGATTGAGCACAACATTGGCCTCGCGTGATTTCAACGCGAGATAGACTTTACTGCCTGCTGGCGAGTTGGAGTAAAGTTTGCTGGCATCCGAATCAATTCGTGGAGCCGCACTGAAGCCGGGACCGCAAGCGGTCAAAAAACCGGTGTTAAGTGCCAGTGCGATCACTAGGCCTAAACGCGATGGATGACTGTTTTTCATAACTTTATCTCTCCCTCGAAAATTGCTTTTCTCTTTGCAGTGCAAGGTCGCCGCCAGATTTTCAAAGCAAAATGGCATAAGAACCATTGGCGATGGCGTTGGAGAGACAAAATCGCAACAAGTATAAGGCGTTGATTCTTAAGGTAAGCCTGAGTGTGCCTGTGCAGGGGAAAGGGAGTTGTAAAGATCATCAACAAGCGGCGTTCTTGTCGACAGACGCAAAATCGTCACATTGATGTTGGCCGTTTGTTCAACTTTTCCGCGGTGACTCTACTGCAGCAAGAAATTCTTTGGCTTTAGCTTGATCATACAGGCCGGGCACTCGGCCTCTTCCTGTACATGAAGGGTGGCGTAGTCGACTGTGTGCTTGAAAACGAGCTCTGTGCCGCAAAGGCAGCAGTGATTTTGGTCCTCCAGGACCGGCTGATGTTCGTCGTCTGGGCTAAGAAAGTTCTTTGGCTCGTTCATACCGAACTCATCGGCAAACATCCGCCGCTCTTGAGTCTTAAAAAAAGGCGAAATTTGCTTTCCTGCTCTTGAAGCGGCGCATTTGTACCTGACGTAGAAGCGATCCCTGCCTAGAGTCTGGCCCATGTCGACCAACGAAGCTTCTGTCTCTACTCCGATCGAAAATATCATTCATTATTGCAAAACCGTTCTCGGGATCGACAGAATCGTCGTACCGCCGTTGGCCGGGGCAACCTCTGGCCTTGGCGAAGGGGGCCAGGAAGGCGGCCTAGGTCTGGAAATTCGAGGCGGGTTGAACAGCGCGCGTCTAGTTGCGCTTGTGCCGCTTTTTAGAGATGAATTTCCACTTCGCGGCGAAGCCGAGGCGTTACTGGAGAAAATGCTGCGGGCGATGAAGCTCGCACCGAGCGAGGTCATTCTGGCAACATGGCAATTTAGCGGAGAGCTGACGATTCCCGATGAAATCGCGCAGTTGGCGGCAGCTGCTGGAAGTAGACCGATCCTGGTATTTGGTGGGGCCAAGGCTGCCGCGCGCCTGAGTCAAGGTGATACTCCGGAGCATTCGTTGGGGCAGTGGAGTGTTTGGGGTGAGTCGCGCCTGCTCACGACTTTTTCACCGCGTGAACTTCTAAGTTCACCTGATCAGAAGCGCCTGGCGTGGGTCCACCTGCAAGCGGTAATGAAACACCTCTAATTACTCTGGCCCATTACTCTGGCCCATTACTCTGGCCCATTACTCTGGACCAGTCGATGGTCTGACTTGCGGTTTGTGAGTTTGAACCTGAGTGAGAATCTTGATTCAATAGTCTATCTGCGACCCTGAGTAAACCCTCCACGGATGGATGGGAGAGAACTGATGCCGAGCACAGGACGTGCTTCATTTTTTTGCCTCCATTTTCTATTTCCGTTGATCTTGGTTGCTCAGCAAACACATGCCGCCATTGCTCCGCTGAATCTGCAGTCGCCTAAAGTCGAAGCCCTTCCCGAAATGTCGGTTCGAGTGCGTCTTAATGTAGTCGAAGGTCCCTTTTCAATAACTGGCGTTGATCTTCGTTACGTTGGCATGCTTCAGGCGCCTATTTCCGGTGGCTATCAGGCGATCCGTGTCCGACCCGGGACTCGCGTCGCTGATTTTGTCGAGTGGATCATTGAAGACCGCGATCGGGGCACTCTGCTAGCGCGGATCAAGGCAAGGAGTTTTGAAGTCAGCGGGAAAAACCTGCGACTCAACCTCAAACCTATTCCCGGACGACTCACGCTTTTGCCGCAAGATAGAAATAAAAAAGGTTTACAGGTGATCGCAAATATCGATCTAGAGGCCTATGTTCGCGGGGTTTTACCGGCGGAGATGCCAAAGGGATGGCCGCTTGAGGCCTTAAAAGCGCAAGCCATAGCGGCACGCACTTTCGCCCTTTATCGCAAGGCGACTAAGCAAGATGCGCAGGCCTTCAATCGCCTTCCGGCCTACGATCTTGAGTCGACGGTTATGGATCAGATGTACATGGTTCCCGAAGAGGCGGCCGAGCGCCAGCTGGGCTTGGAGAATGTCGAACGCGCGGTTCGTGAAACTCAGGGCATGGTTCTACTGTCGATGAGCGAGCGGCCGCTACCTTTAGCCGCCTACTTTCATGCCGATTGTGGCGGACGCACCGAGGACGCAAGGCGAGTGTGGGGTGCGCCAGGGGCCGGCACGGCGATCGACGGCGCTTGTCCCTTAAATCCTCGAGCGACGTGGCAACTGAGTATTTCCTTAAAGGAGATCACTCAGCGACTGCGCTCGGCCATTCGGAAGCCAGCCCCGATCGAGATCTACGAGATCGGTCTCTTGGAGCGAAATAGCTCAGAGCGGGTGAGTGAGCTCAAG
>SXRI01000017.1 GCA_005793615.1 Bdellovibrionales bacterium | reverse complement strand
GACTCCAACTCGCCCGATGGCTTATGCGTCAAAATATCAATGAATACCGGAATGAAACTGACCGAAAGCGACCCTTCACCAAAGATACGTCGGAAAAGGTTAGGAAGCCGAAAGGCATTTAAAAGCGCATCACGAACATCAGAGGGGAAATAACGGGCGGTTAACATGTCGCGAAACAAACCAAGAACCCGGCTGGCGGCCGTGCCGGAAGCAAAGATGAGGGCGGCAAAGACGACCGAATTCCTCTCTTGTTTTAAACTTGATTTTGCTCCAAGTTTCGCTCCTGGTGCCGTTTCCAAATTCCCCTGTGATTTCGCATTTGGGCGCAAAAAACCACCTCATCTATAAAGTTTTCCCTACCATTCACCGCAGCGGTGTGCTAACCCATCGACGTCACGATTATTTTGGAAGTTTATTTGGAGGTCAACTCTTGGCAACTCATAAGTCTGCGGAAAAACGCGCTCGTCAGTCAGTCCGTCGCAACAAACGTAACACTGATACCATTGGCGCAGTTCGCACCTGGGAAAGAAAGCTTCGCGCTGCCCTTGCTGGCGGCGATAAGAACTCAGCTCAAGCTCTCTTGAACACCTACATGAGCAAGATGACCAAGGCCGCAACAAAGGGCGTTGTTCACGGTAAAACGGCAGCTCGCAAGATCAGCCGCCTTGCTGAACGCGTTGCTCACCTCGGCGCGAAGTAAGTCGCCACGCGCAATTTTGAAGGCCAAGGCCTTTTCGTAAATTGCGAAAAATGTTGCAAAAAAAATGAACGATGCTGTCGGTTACGCAGCGTCGTTTTTTTTCATTTCCACAGCTTCAACCTCAGCCTCTTCCTGTGTTTTTGCCGCAACATAGTTGCGAATCCTGCGCTTGAGTTGAAGACTCATCTCCGAAAATTTAACGGCTACACGACCTGGCGGCGAGTCGCCATTGGGCTCAAGTATCACACCGCGAGTGACCACCATTTGACCACCGGGCAAAATCATCGAAATAACAACATTTGAATGCGGCGGGAACTGACCGTCGGCCTGAAAGCCAACGCCACCTTCACTCAACTTTTCTGCCTGTACGACTTCAAAGATCCCATGACAAAGCACGCCGATAGGATGATTAAAGACGCGCCGAGGCGTTCGCCGCCCCTTACGAGTCCCCGCATCCACCCGCCCATTCCCGCGAACGCCCGGCTGAGCCTTTGGTTTTTTGGACGTATTTTCGGCGGCCATAATACTCCCTCAGTCGAAAGTATCGGCACGACCGGCCAAATACATGACCCGACTCGACTCAGGGCCAGAAAGGCCGCGAGTGCTTAGGAGCAAGTTTGCACAATGAAGTTCTCAAGCCAAATATGCGCTGCGATTGGCGAAGACTTAAGGGCCCGATCGGTATCTAACAAAACTTGAAAGGTTCGATCAATCTTACGCGAGTTCCAGGCCCGCGCCTGGTCCACATAAGATTTTAGAAAATAGGGTGCAACCCCCGCGCGGGCACTTAGCCGCTGACCAGTAAGTCCCTCACTCAATCCCTCACCTACCAACTTAAGAATACGCACGTGTCGAGAAACCAGTGCTAAAACCCCGACTTCATTTTGACCATTATCCAAGAGATTCACCAAACAATCGAGCGCACGCCCACGATCATTCCTACCGATCGCGTCGGTCAGATCAAAAACACTATCGAGCCTCAGACGCGACACCGCCTTCAAAACATCATCAGAGTTCGCCTGTTTCTTTTCACCAATATAGGTTTTAAGTTTGGTGAGCTCCGCATGGATGTCCTGCAGGTTCGAGCCAACAAGCTGGTGAAAGAGATCAACCGAATCTGCGGAAATCTTAATATCAATTCGCTTGGCAAGCATCCGGATCCAATCAGGGATCTGGTTGTCATACGGCCGCTTAAACTCAACAGCACAGCCCCTCTCAAGAAAACGTTTGATGTGCTTCTTTCGCTTATCAACTTTGGGCGCTGTGCAAATAAAAATTGACGACTGAACCGGGTTATCTACCAACGGCATCAATAGGTCCCAATCTTTATCACTGAGTTCGTCAGCATCCTTTACGACAACCACGCGTACTTGCGACATCATTGGTAGCGTTTCAACGGCATCACGAATTCCCGCGGGCTCCGCTTCACCGCCATAGAACGTGTTGAGATTGAAATCGCGAAGGCCTTCGACTGAGAGTGCCGCATCCTCGATGCTCCGAAGCGATTCATCGATCAGAAATGATTCGTCACCATAGAGGTAGTAAAGCGGGTACAGTTCGCCACGCGCTACGGTATCGTTTAGCTTCTGCGGAGTCCAACCGGCTTCAGCCATCAGAAGTTCTCCGTTAAACGGTCGTGCGCCTCAGTCATCATGTCGGCAGCAAGCAACTCAATATTCTGGTAACGCGCACTATGATTATAAAGTGCATTGGCTCCCGTCAGCGGTTCAATACCAATCCGCGGAGTGTAATAGCTTGATTGCCGCGAGAACGAGCCTTCCCAAAGAATCTTTTGATCGGAGTTCCTACGTAAGCGCAGGGTTGCAACAGCAACAATGGAATAAGTTGTATTTAAAGCGGTTCCACGAGGAAGTTTGGCATTCGGATCGTCCGCCACCACGCCGCCAGGCACAAAGGAAATTCCGTCTACGAAACCTTCAACGGTGACTTGAGCAGAATCTTTATCACTCAATAAACCGATCTTCGAACGTTGCATCTCGCGAATAAATGCATTGGTGAAAAAGACTTCGACCCCGGCCTCATGGGTACTGTTCTTGAACACCGGAACCGCGATAGCCCGATACCCCCCGGGAATCTGGCGGTCGCCAAACCCAGGATGATAGGCACAAGCTGTTGCCAGAAGTGCTGCCAGCAGGCCGAAAATACTTACCGTGAGAAGTTGCTTTGAAAAGGTCATGACTGACTCGAGGGTAGCGGGCTTATTGTAGATTTTCAAGAAACACCATTCGAAGCTCACACAAACAGAGTTGGATTCCCGAATTTTCTATAACTAACGCCCTCAACGCGTTGTCTCAATGGTTGACCGGACCCACAGCACAATCAACTGCCGCATAAGCCGCGCTTTCATTTTGCCTCCCACGCGACTCGCGCGTACACTCGCGCCTGCAATACTGAACTGAAAGCAACCACAGGCGGGAGCTATAGCTGCGCTATAGTCACAGACAATGAAATCATACACACTTATGACACCGGGTCCGGTACAGCTTCCGCAAGAAGTGCTCAACAATATGGCGCTCCCCATGGAGCACCATCGCACTCCCGAGTTCATCGCGCTTTGGAATCGCACTCTCGCCAATCTAAAGCGGATTTTCAATACCGAACAAAACGTTTTTATTCATACTTCGACAGGTTCTGGCGGCATGGAATCCGCACTCGTCAATACTCTATCTCCGGGAGATCATGTCATAGCGGTAACCTCTGGAAAGTTTGGCGAGCGCTGGGCAGATATGGCCGAGACATTTGGCGCACGCGTGACCCGCGTCGAGGTGCCTTGGGGCAAAGCAGCCAGAGTGGCCGCGATTGAAGATGCCTTACGAACACATCCCGACACTGTCGCCGTGCTCTGCCAAGCTTGCGAAACGTCGACTGGTGTTCTGCATCCGATTCGCGAGATCGCCCGCGCGGTTAGCAAGAGCAAAGCCATTCTCTTAGTAGATGGCATCACAGCACTCGGCGCCTTACCCATGCCGATGGACGAATGGGGAATCGACGTCTTGGTTGCTGGCTCACAAAAAGCATTTATGCTTCCTGCAGGATTATCATTTATCAGTTTTTCAAAAAAGGCCTGGACTCGAGTAGAGCAAGCGAAGTGTCCGCGCTACTATTTCGATATTCGCAAAGAAAAGGCCGCTAATGACAACGGCGAATCGTATTTTTCATCGGCAGTAACACACGTTCGTGCTCTTGAGTTGGTTCTCAATATTTTCCTCTCGCAGGGTCTTGAACGAGTGTACGGACGCATACAAACGCTCTCTAGAGCAACCCTCTTAGCGGCCGGCGAAATGGGCATCGAGGTCTTTCCGGAATCTCCATCACCCTCGCTTTCGGCCCTGGTCATTCCCGAGGGTATCGATGGCCAAAAAGTTCGTGCTGAGATGGAAAAAAATGACGCCGTTATCGTCATGGGCGGGCAAGATCAACTTAAAGGCAAAATCATTCGCATTGGCCACATGGGAGCCATTCGCGATGAAGACCTTCTACTCACACTCAAATCGTTCGCGGCGACTCTCAATCGCCTCAAACCCGGCACCGTGAGCGAGGAGCGCATTATTGCGGCACTCAACAAAGCCGCCGAAGTTCTTCGCGAATCCCCCATGGTCGCCATGAAGGTAGCACTTGCATAAACCATTTCGGGTCCTTATTACCGATCGCTTTGATCTCGACGCGAGCACGCGGCTCGGTTCTGATACCCGCTTCGAGATCAAACGTAGTGCTTCACCATTTCCGACAAAACACGAGCTCGAAGGCATCCATGCTCTCGTCATTCGTAGCCGTACCACGATCAGTACAGAACTTCTTGCAAACGCTTCTCAACTAGAATTGATTATTACAGCCACCAGTGGTTTTGATCACATTGATCTGCAAGCAACCTCAGCCCATTCTCCTAACTTGAAAGTCATGCATACCCCTGAAGCCAACGCCGCCTCAGCCTGTGAGCTCACTTGGGCGCTGGTCTTGGCCTGCGCGCGGCGACTACCTCAATCACATCAAGCTCTGAAAGCCGGAGACTGGACTCGTGAAACCCTCGTTGGCCAGGAATTGCACGGAAGAACTTACGGAGTGGTCGGTCTCGGTCGGATTGGTTCACGCGTCGCTCGCATCGCTTCTGCGTTCGGCATGCAGGTGGTCGCCTTTGACCCCTACATTGAGAAGTTTCCGCAAGAGGTCAGCTCCGTAGCCTTTGAGGAGCTTCTCAGGATTGCCGACGTCATTAGTTTTCATGTGCCCGCCACCGATGAGACCCGGCACATGCTTAACCAAAATGGTTTTGCGGCATTAAGTCGCCAGGCCATCGTGGTGAACACCTCTCGAGGCTCGGTCATCCGTGAGCGCGACTTGCTTCAGGCCTTAAACGCCGGAAAGGTTTTCGCCTGTGGGCTTGATGTCTTTGAGCGCGAACCCCTGCCGCGGGATTCAGCACTTTTGACCGTTCCCAATGTCGTTCTCACTCCGCATCTGGGCGCGACAACTGGCGCCGCTTTTGCTGCGGCGTCACACGAGGCCGTCGATAAACTACAGCGGTACGTTGAATCAGGAGTGACATCAGATTTGCTGCCGCCCAATGCCCCGTGGTTTTCACCAGTTAATTGAAGCTCTTTACCATCCGTAAACCAGGCCGCGACCGTCTACAACCCTGTACATAAAGCCTTGCCATAGCGAGGACTTTCAGAGATTTTCATTCCTTCGGCTTGAAACTTTGTGAAGCGAAGGGACCGTCTGTGTCTGGAATTATCGTTGTTGGATCACAATGGGGTGATGAAGGTAAAGGCAAAGTGGTGGATGTCTTCTCCGCCCAGGCGGACTACGTGGTTCGCTACCAAGGGGGAGCCAACGCCGGCCATACGCTGGTCGTTAACGGCGTAAAAACGGTCTTACATTTGGTACCTTCGGGGATTTTACATTCAAAAACGGTCTGCGTGATCGCGGCCGGAGTTGTGCTCGATATCGAAGAGGTCGTATCGGAAATTCGCGCACTTCGCGAAGCAGGACTGATCGCTAACTCCGAGCAACTTCGAATTTCGGATCAGTGTACGGTACTTCTCAGTCATCACCGCAAACTTGATCAGGCCCGCGAAAAAGCAGCCGGCCACGAAAAAATCGGCACGACTGGAAGAGGCATCGGCCCCGCTTATGAGGACCGCGCCTCTCGACAAGCGATTCTTTTCGGCGATCTCTTTGATCAAACAACTCTAAAAGATAAACTCAAGGCGAGCATCGTCGAAACCAACTTCCTTCTGAAGGAGTACTATAAGACCGAGCCTGTGGAGCTTGAAGAGCTCTACAAGCGTCTTTTGGAGCTCACTGAAGAGCTCGCCCCCTATCGTGCCAAGGATGCTTCCATGCTAGTGCACAAGGCATTGAAGGGCGGGAAAAAGGTCCTTTTCGAGGGGGCGCAAGGAACCATGCTTGATCTCTTGCATGGTAGCTACCCGTTTGTGACTTCTTCTTCGACCATCTCCGGTTCGGCTTGTATCGGTAGCGGAATCGGTCCGAACTCCGTTCAAAAGATTATTGGCATCACCAAGGCCTACACCACGCGTGTTGGCTCCGGTCCCTTTCCGACAGAGATCCACGGCCCTCTGGGTGAGCGCATTCGTATCGAGGGGCATGAGTTTGGCGCGACCACGGGGCGCCCTCGTCGCTGTGGCTGGCTTGACCTTGTTGCCATGAAGTACGCGATACGGGTCAACGGCATCACCAACTTGGCTCTGATGAAACTCGATGTGCTGAGCGGGCATGAGAAAATCGAGGTGTGTACGTCCTACAAACTCGATGGCCAAGAGATCAAGGATATGCCGACTTCAACGGCTGATTTGGTGCGCGTGGAGCCTGTCTACCGCGCTCTTACTGGCTGGAATGATGACATTACCCAGGTGCGCTCCATCCAGGATCTCCCGCAGGCAGCACGTGATTACATCCAGTTCATCGGCAACGAGCTTGCGACTCCGATTGATGTGGTTTCCGTTGGCCCAGGCCGCGAGCAAACCCTGTGGATCAAGCCACTGTTCAACTAGTTTGTTTTTCTGATTTACGGGTTGGTGCGATACCAACTCGTAAAAAATTGAAAATAATAGACCTAGTAGTTGACAGATGGACTCATATCTCTGAAATTGTCGTCTCTTTGGAACACTGTGTGTGAGAGCCGCTAGCTCAGCCGGTAGAGCACATCCCTTTTAAGGATGGGGTCGATGGTTCAAATCCATCGCGGCTCACCATTTTTCCTGCCCTCAGAGGTAGGTTATTCCAAAG
>SXRI01000321.1 GCA_005793615.1 Bdellovibrionales bacterium | reverse complement strand
GGAACAAACGAGCCAATAAGGAGAAGATCACCATCAACTGGACCTTCACCAAAAAGAAAGCGCGGAAAAAATTTAGATACCAACCGGCGAAGAAGTCTCGGTGAGACCGGCTAGAAATTTATCTGTCAAAGTACTAGAAGCGGATGCCTAAATTTTGTCGACAGACTCACCCCTGTTTCCGCTTATTGCCGACGCTGCGCCTACCAGCACTCCTTTGGCTGGTGATCTTCTTTGCGCCATTACTTCTCCCTTCACGCGCTTGCTCAGCTCGAGATGAGGCCTATAATACGAGTGAACTTGGTCCTGATCCCCGGCGTTCATACGATATCAACATTAGTTTTGGAACCCTGCTCCCTTCGAGAAACGGCCTGGGAGAGGGCATACCTGGCTGGGTTTTTCGTGCCAGTGTGCCGACTCTAACAGGAGTCTTTGAGGGCGGTCTGTTTTCTGGGATTGGCAACGGAATTGTCTACCGCTCTGCCACCGTCGATTATCGAATGGACTTGCTCATTGATCCCGTCACTGCTCATTTTCTTATTGGATTTCACGGTGATCAATTTACAGCAGAAACCGCGTCCTCGCGCTTCGCTGGTGGCTGGCACTACGGTGGTGGCGTCACGCAATATCTCGCGGGTCCGTTATTTTTTCGTTTTGATTTTCGCCATCGCTTTAGCCCTGGACAGGGCGTTGAAATTACTCTTGGCCTTGTGTATCGCTTCGGCCGCGGAGAAGGCAGCTGATACCTACTGGCAGCGACTGCGAACCTGCGACCGAGCTTGCTCAAAAAGCTCAAGGTCAGATACCTCAGACGCAGCGGCTTCAAAGGAACAACTAGACAGGTGCTCGACTTCCCGCAAAGTGAGTGAAAAAGCCTCAAGTGCGCTGAGTGCACAGGCGTGGAACTCCGAAGAACAGGTGGTCTTTCCGGAAAATTGCACGCCACCATTCATAGAGCTCATAGAGCCCTCGTCATCGGGCGGCGACTTTTCTTCAGAACATGCTCCTAAAAAGAGCACCGAACTGACCAAGGCGACAACCGCGCGCGACATCGCACGGTTCTTTGCAGCCCGATTACCATTGACTTTTCCGACTGGAATTTTCATCTTAAACCCTTATCGGCACTTGAAGCTCGGCGCTTTAATGCGTCAAAAGGAGACTGAAAATGGCTTTTGAGTTACCAGCACTTCCCTATTCCAAAGACGCGTTGATGCCCCATATGTCGCCCGAAACCTTAGAGTATCACCATGGGAAACATCATAAAACCTACGTCGACAACCTCAATAAACTGGTTCCGGGAACGGAGTTTGAAAAACTGGATCTGGAAGCAATCATCAAAAAATCCAGCGGCCCGATCTTCAATAACGCTGCTCAGATTTGGAATCATACTTTTTTTTGGAATTGTCTAGCACCCAAAGCCGGTGGTGAACCCAAGGGAGCGTTATTAGAAGCCATCAATCGTGACTTTGGCTCGTTTGCACAATTCAAAGAGAAGTTCACGGATGTTTCCGTGAAACACTTCGCGAGTGGCTGGGGATGGTTGATCCTCAACAAGAACGGTAAGCTTGAATGTGTGAGCACCGCCAATGCGGCTACGCCTTTGACTGATGGCCATAAGCCGCTTCTAGTGTGCGATGTTTGGGAACATGCCTATTATATCGATTATCGCAATCGCCGCGCTGATTTTCTTGGCGCGTTCTGGTCTTTGGTGAACTGGGACTTTGTCGCCAAGAACCTTGCCTGATTTAGTCAGTTTTGCCCTCGGAAAGAGGCGAATAGCGGCAAGCCCAGTTTGCAATTAAACAAACTGGGATTGCCGCCGGTAGGATCTGCACGCCAAAAAGCTCCGCCGCCATGACCACGCAGGTAATTGGCACGCGAGCCGCAGCGCCAAATACCGCCACCATTCCTAGGCTCGCAAGTGACGCTGGCATGAGTCCTACTAAACCTGCAGTGCTCGCCCCAAGGGAAGCGCCGATAAAAAACAACGGCGTCACTTCGCCTCCCTTAAAACCAGCTCCCAGAGCAAAGACCGTAAACGCAAGTTTTCCGAACCAATCCCAGTGTTCGGGGACCGTGTGAAAAAACTGTGCAATCTCAACGGCGCCAAGGCCGGCATAGCGGCGAAGCACCTCGGGCGCAAAAAACATCAACGAAAAAACACCGCCCGCAAGCGTTGGGCGCAGCCAAGCCTGAGGTATCAAAGTGGCATAACGCTTTCTAAACTCACGGAGCAAAAACAAAAATAGCCACGCCACCCAGCCCAAGAAGACCCCACAAACGAGACAAGCGCCAATGCCTCTTACCGATACGACATCCGACAGTCGAAACGAAGGATAATGAGCATGTTGAGCACCCAAAGCACCAGCGCAAAAGTCAGCGCCCAGTGCCGCGAGAAAATAGATCGCAAACTTCGCAACGTCTACCGCAGCGCCTGCACCGGTCGGCAAGCGAAATCCCCGAGAACGTTGCCGTGAAACCTCGAGTGCAAAGACCGCAGCGGCCACAGGAACATGAAATACCGCGCCGAAACCACAGGCCATGCCGACTTGAAGAAGAAGTTTCGCGCTCTCCGTCTGCTTAAACCCAAAAACGCTACCGAAGGTCGCCGCTATGCCGCCACCCATCTGAATCGCCGTGCCCTCACGACCGACCGACAAGCCGGCAAGATGCGAAATCCAGGTAAAGACAACAATCAATGGCGACAACCAGCGCGGCACTGTCGCCCAAACGCCGGATAGCAAACCGGCCAAAGGGGCAAATAGGTACCAGCGTCCATCTGCCACTCGCCATGAAGTAAAAATCTCAAGTCCCGTGAGAAAAAGCCAAGCTCCAGCACCGCACGCGATTGAAATCAGCAAAATCACGAGGACTACGCTGGCGAGAGCTTTCGCAGGAATGCCATTGTTTTTTGAGCCACCCGCCAGATTGGAAATGAGTTCTTTTACCGTCGCAGAAGCATCAGGCACCGTCATTATTTACCCTTATGACCTCTACGATAATTGTTTAGACATGACGATAAATTCTAGATCATCACGCAGAGGCTGTCCAAAGCGTTGTTCACCATAGGGAAAAGGTGCCTTTTCGCCCGTTTTAAGGTAACCGCGGCGCTCATACCAGTTAATCAGGGTCTCGCGAAGAGAGATCACATACATCGACATTTCTTTGGCAGAGAAACGCTTTCGGGCCAAGTTTTCAGCGGCCGCCAAAAGCAGATCGCCGATACCCTGCTTCTGGCGATCGACAGACACGGTTAACAAACCAAAATGGGCACGTGCCGCACCTGTCGCGAGGCCTTCAACTTGAACATGAACTTGAACATGAACACAGCCGATGATTGCAGATTCCGCACCACCCGCATCCGCTGTATTCTCAGCAACTATGATGCAACTGTTCTCTGTCTGCAAAAGTCCAGTGACCATTGCGTTATCAACTCGCTGGCCTGCGATAAAATCGGCCTCGGTCGTCCAGCCCCGACGACCTGATTCGCCGCGATAGGCACTGTTGATGATCTGAACCATTTCATCGACTTCATTGACAGAAGCCAGACGGACTTTGGTCCTGCTCGCAGTGAGAGCGAGAAAATGTTCTTCGCTATCTTTAGACATCAT
>SXRI01000320.1 GCA_005793615.1 Bdellovibrionales bacterium | reverse complement strand
TGCCTCTTTGATTCCGCTATAGTCTTTTTTGTGGTTCAGGATGTCCAAATAGAGATCCTGGGACTTGACCACTTTCTCAGGGAGCACTGCGCCGGCAGCTAAATATTCTTTCGCCCAACCGATCTTTTTGAACTGTGGAGCGGCTTCATCGTAGTGTTCTTTTTCATAAGCGATAAAGGCGCGCTTGAAACGCAAGTCCAAAACGTACTGTCCCGAAGAATGGCGAGCGATATAGGCATCAGAGAGTTCGTGAAAACGCTTTTCATCGTCATCGTTCCATTTGTCGTCTTTGACTGATTTCTCAAGGCTGACAACCGCGGCATAGGAGGCATCATGCGCCACTTTGGGATCCAGTTTGACCCCGGCCTTTTGCGACTCCTCAAGTGAAGCATAGAGATTGCTGGCTTCGCGATATTGGCCGCGCGCGAACAAGAGTTCAGCGAAGGTGTAACGAACCGTGGGCAATTCCGGGTCTTTCGGAGAAGTCGACTTTAGATAAAGGCGATAAGATTTCTCGGCACTCACTGCCAACTCGGCACCACCGTTTGTGGTTGCCAAGCCATAGGCTTTCTTCCAGATGCCATGCCACTTGGTAGCGAATTTCTTACTGGTATCAGAAATTTTGTGGCGACACTCCACTTGCGCGGGCTTGGCCGTAATACTGTCGCAATACAGGTCGAATGCCAAGAGCTGTTCAATCGCTTTCGGCTGTCGCTTGGTGCGATCGTAGTTCAAAACGAGCTCCTCATGGGCGCTCGCGGTGGCTTCGCTGCCAGGCATTTTCACCAAGAGATCGGTCAACAGCAACTCAACGTCATTATGGCGCGAATGGCGTTTGTAGATTTCCGCCAAACGCATCACATAGGGTGAGGCGTCGATCTCTTTGGCTTGCGCACGAAGATAGTCGACGGCTTCCGCGGCAGGGCGAACTTCGCTGTAAAACAAAGCTAAATCGCCGAGCGCCTCTTTACGTAAATCAAGTTTCGAGTCCCAACCTCTGCTCGCTACCTCTCGGCCAAAGGCGATGACATCCTCGAGTTCTTTGAGGCCGCTGACGGCGTCTTGCAAGTTATAGTAGGTCCATGCGGCTTTATAGATACCGTAAGGATAAACACGGGCCTTAGGAAAGCGACGTACCGCCTTAAAGGACTCAAGAGCCAGTTGAAAGTTACGCGCCTTAAAATGAATTTCACCTAAGGCCAAATAGGCATCCGATACCAGCGGCGAGCCACCATGTTCCTTAATGAGTGTGCTGAGGCGCTGTTCGGCGGCTTTGTCTTCACCGATCTGCAGGTTGGCGTAGGCATTATTGAAAAGCACGATATCCATCGAGTGGAAACGCGGGAATTTTTCGTAAATTCGATCATAGTGGGAAATGGCTTTTTTGATTTCCGAAGCCTCGGAAGCCTCTTTCACCAATCGCGGCGCAAAGGTCATGATTTTTTCGGAGTTGCGGTGCACTTCGAAAAAACGCTCCGATCGCGCACGACGCATATAGAGCTCGGCGAGACGAAAGAGAAGCTCCGATTCCATACGAGTGCCGGTGTGCTTCTTCAGTAGTTTCAAAAGTTGATCGAGGGCCTTTTTCTCAGACTTGATCACGAGTAGCTCAGTCTTGAGTGCCTTCACTTCGTTGCCGCTCTCGTCGCCCTCTTTATAACGAAGTTCGCGCTCGACCCCCGAATCGCCGGTTTGCTTCTTTTTCGAAGCCTCGGCAGTCGGCGAAAGAGCCAGTAGGCCCGCAGCTAAGATCGAAGCCGCGGTCGATGCCCGTCGAAGGGTTTTTCTATTTTGCAAAGTCTTTAGATTTTTCATCATGACAACCCAAGCCTTTGGAAGTCGACGCGAACATCATCACTGACTTCCGGCACGGCAGTACCGTGGAAACGAATCGTGTTTGTAGTCTCATCGTAGGTCCAACCGTTGACAGCATCGTTTGCCACCGCTTGGCCGTTGACCGTGACTTTAATGGATTCCGCGGCCGCTTGCGCATTCAACGGGAACACGGTCAGTTTCTCTAATACGCGCGATTTGACGTTGGTCAGTGCGCGGCGCATATCACCGTCGCAAATCGACTCGACCGCTCCACCAGATGACTTAACAAAATTGATGAAATTGACTCCGGGTTCGGCATAGCCCCAGGTTGCTGTTTTGCAGTTCGGATCATCGGGCAAGACGCCCATGAATTGCGCCACCCAACTGCGATCACCGTAGGGAAGATTCGGTCGGATCTGATCGAAGAACGCCGTATAACCGCCGGCACCGAGTGGTGTTGAGCGGTCATCGCGGTTGGAAAGAAAGATCAAAACCAAGAGAGCGTTTGGGCGCATGAAGCCAGCGTTGGGTCCTGTGGTTGCGTTAAGACCGATCAAGCCGTTCTTCGCAGTCTCTAATCCGCGAGTCATCGGACGCCAATCGTAGTCGCCAATATAGATGCGGCTCTGGAGCACGCTGACCAAGTTGGGAGTAGATTTGTTCATGATCGCAGGAGCACCGGTAAAGCGACCCTGCTCACCACTACCGCTCATGTCCATCGTGGTGACTGCGACCTGG
>SXRI01000319.1 GCA_005793615.1 Bdellovibrionales bacterium | reverse complement strand
GGACATTGCGATTGTCCTTGCTGACCATCGATTGCCATCGGGCGCGAGCGGGCTCTCACTGCTCTCCACGGTGAAAAACATTCTTCCCGACACGGTACGTGCCATCGTTTCTGGTCATATCGATATTAGCGAAATGGTGGAGCCCATTAACACCTCACTCATTCACCGGTTCATACTCAAACCATGGGATAACGAGTACTTTCGACTGCAGATGCTCGAGGCACTCGCCAATCACTCGACCTTAAGAGAGAAACGCCAACTCGAAACACTTTCGGTTACCGATTCTGTAACCTCGCTAAAAAATCACCGCTACTTTCAGGACCGCTTGCGTATTGAGATGGAGCGAGCGCTTCGCCATTCGCGCGTACTGTCCTTGGTTTTGTTCGACATCGATCACTTTAAACGGGTGAACGACCAACACGGCCATCCGGTAGGCGATATGATTTTACGCGCGGTCGCCACTCGCTTCCTCGACCAGGTTCGTTTTATTGACACCGTTGCCCGTTACGGCGGAGAGGAATTTGCCATCCTACTCCCGGATACCCCCTACATCGACACGATCAAAGTCGCGGAACGAATTCGTCTAGCCATCATGAATCAAGCTTTCCACTTCGTGGGTCATCCCGAAATTGCGATCACCGTCAGCGCCGGCGTCGCCTCGACTCCCACTCACGCAGTCACGGCCCAGGACCTGCTGGCGAGAGCCGACAGCGCGCTCTACCAGGCTAAAGGACAAGGCCGTAACCAAACCGTTGGCGCTGTCTAAGAGAGCCAGCTAAAATAAAGTTTCGCCAGCGTTTCGGCACGAGTACCGTTTCTAGGACTGAATCGGAGATCCCGCTCTATGAGAAAAATTGATTGGTTTCTTGTGATCGTTCCTTTATTTGCCACTTGGGGAATCGATCGTATCACCAAGGCGTGGGCCCTCGGGCTTCAAGGTGTGAAATTTCACGGACCATTGGGCTTTGTACTTCATCATAATAGCGGCGCAATGCTTGGTTTTTTCTCTGATGTCACACCGGTGATTCGTGTCGTCAGTCTTTCGACCGGCGGAGCATTCTTGCTGTTCTTTTACGTCATCATTCAGTATCTCCTGCCGATCAAATCACTGAGCCTGCGTTCGGGACTCTCGATTCTGCTTGGTGGAATTCTCGGCAACGTTACCGATCGTATTATTTATGGTCATGTCGTCGATTTCATCCTGCTCGGCTCGCCCGAACGGGCGTCGCCGGCCTTCAATATGGCGGATGCGCTTCAATGGGTTGGCTATGCGATGATCGCTTCCGCTCTGGTGCGTGAAAGCGATGTACTCTGGCCCGAAAAAGACGCGCGCAAGATGAACTGGGTGAACATTAAATTTCAGTTACGCTATTGCTTCATTCTCATGGCGATCGGCTTTGGTTTCGCGGCGATTGCAGGGGTTTACTCTTATACCTTTCTGCGTGTCACGATCATCGATTTCGGCGGCTATAATCCGCGGGTGCTCAATAGCTATCTCGCTCCGTTCATCCTAAGTTACTGCGCCGTGAGTTTAGTTTTCGCGGCCGTTCTGTTTTTGATCGGACGCATTCTCTCCGCCCGTATCGCCGGACCGCTCTATGCATTCGAGAAATTTCTGGATGACGTCGCGGCCGGGAAACCACGCGCCTTACGTCTGCGCGCCGGAGACGAGTTCAAACACTTAGAAACCCTCGCCGCCCGTCTCACCGCCCATCTAGCTTCGCATGCCGCCGAAGTTGCCGCTGCGGTCAATGGGCCCGACGTACCCAATCCGGATTCATCTGAAGACTCATCTGAGACCTCACCTGAAGATGAAACAGCGGAGAGCACAGACCTTGAACCATCTACGGAGAAAACAGGTTCATGAATTTCAACAAGTTTACCCACAGAGTAAAGTGCCTCTTGTTGATGGCCGCAGTCCTTTGCAGCGTCAAGGCGTCGGCACTCCCCATCCCGTTTGAACTCTTTAGCGAAGCCGAGCCACGTGAACTTCGCATCCAAATTCCGACGGAAACCAATCCCGAAGTGCAACGCTGGATTCGTTTCTACACCCGCCAGGATCGCGAACGCTTTGCAAGATTCATGAAGCGCGGCGCTCTATACAAGACTCTGATTCAAGACATTTTGATCGAACACGGTGTGCCCAGCGAAATGTACTATCTCGCGATGATTGAAAGCGGCTTTGCACGCAAAGCAAAATCCTCGGCCAAGGCGACCGGAGTGTGGCAGTTCATGCCGGCCACCGCGCGACTTTACGGCCTGCGCGTTGATCGCGAAATCGATGAGCGCATCGACATTATTCGTTCAACCCGTGCCGCCGCACGGTACCTCAAGGATCTCAAGAAGGAGTTTGGCAGCTGGTACCTGGCGATGGGTGCCTACAACTGTGGTCTCGGCCGCATGCGCCGAGCTGTCAATCGCCATCAAACTCGTGACTTCTGGCGCCTCGCTCGCCGTGACGCGATTCCCGACGAAACCGCCAACTACATCCCTAAGTTTCAAGCTGCGATGATCATCGCACGATCACCGGAGCGCTATGGTTTTGCGCGCAACAGTCTGTATGACTTTCCGGAAGTCCGTCGGGTACGCGTCGCCGCGCGCACGCATGTCAGTGAAATCGCCCGCCGTCATCGCATTTCCATAACAACGGTGGTCTCACTGAATCCACACCTGTTGCGCGGCCGAACTCCCAGTAAGACTTACGAAGTGTGGATCCCGATCGCGCCGCGAAGTTAGAATGCGGTCTTGACTGAGGGTTAATGGTAACTCTGTTCGGGCGACTTAAGCCAACTCATTTGACCTTCGATGCCGAAACTGAGCTGGTGCACAAGATCGTGATGGAAAGAACAGAGCGTTGTGAGATTGTCGCTGTCGTCAGCGCCTCCATTGCACACAGGCTGAATGTGATGGAGATGAATCCATTGTTCGCTCCGGCAGCGATTGCCCTGTGAATCGACAAAAGTACAACGACCTCCGTCGCGAAGGTGAACCGCGTGTTTCACGTTCGCAAGCATTCGCTTTCGTCGCTGTGTAGGTCGCGTAACATTTGTTTGCACAGAGTTCGGCGCGGTCTTTCGCAGTGCAACCTGCCCCTCAGTTAGCGGTTCGAACTGGGATGCCATGGAGCGATCGAACTCCCGTCAACATTTTTGTTACCTATTATTAAGGTTGCGCCTACAAAACCTGTGCATATTCGGTGTTACATTCTGTTGAACAGAGTTGGCCGCATTGAGTATTTCGCCGCGCACCCCGGCGCTACTCCGTGCAATTCAAAGAGAACTTAAGTAAAACTCAAACTGAGTTCAGAATATTTAAGATCGAACGCAGGGCCCCGCAATACCACAGCCGGCGCAACGTTACGCCTGGCGCTCCAACACTCGACCCACAAAGCACTGGGTTCCCCAATTTTTCACGGGGTCGTTCAAGGTTTCGAGATTTTTCGTTTAGTTTCGGCGGCTTGAGTGCCGCCGTTTAACTTGTTTTGATAGTGCTGAAGATTGTCACATCCAAGGCCCCTGTGATTTGATTTTGTTGC
>SXRI01000318.1 GCA_005793615.1 Bdellovibrionales bacterium | reverse complement strand
TGGAACAAACGAGCCAATAAGGAGAAGATCACCATCAACTGGACCTTCACCAAAAAGAAAGCGCGGAAAAAATTTAGATACCAACCGGCGAAGAAGTCTCGGTGAGACCGGCTAGAAATTTATCTGTCAAAGTACTAGTAATCCAGGAAGAATCGAGCTAGCCAATGTCTTCCGCGCCGGCAAAGGCGCCGCTCTGTCAAAAATTTCAACATTTTTCTGCCTCGGCGGCCTAGCTCGGCGGTCGAGCGTCGATAGACATCAGCGGTCGCTGTACGAAGGCCTTCCATCTCAAAGAGCTAAAGCAGCCAAAAACACAGGGCCGCAATGAGCGTTGGCAGCAAGGCCGATGAAAATAAACCAAGAGGACTAATGCCCTCTTTTCCAAAGGCAGGCTGCAAAATGCTAAAGCCGGCAGGATTGGGTGCATTGGCGATCACCGTAAGTCCGCCACCAACCACAGCCCCAGCGACAAGAGCATAGCGAGAACTTTCTGCCAGCGACGGCACAAGTGAACCCAAATAAGTCAGCGCCGCATTATCAGTAACCGCAGTCAATCCGATACTCCCGAGGTAAAGCGGCAATGCTTCAAAGCGCGTCAGCAGCGGCTCTAACCACCAAGTTTGTTTGCCGCCTAAAACCACCAAACCGGCGAGAAAAAAAGCAACCAGCAAGCCTTCACGTAGACGCAAAGGGTTTTGAAACTCGTTAGTGACTTGCACAAACCCCAAGAAGAACAATAAAAGGCCGACCACGACAACCGGATGGTGAGCCCCGGCCACTACACCCACAAGGACCAAGAAATGCACCGCACGCACCCAAACCGGCGTCATCAATCTTTTCCCAGCTGAATCCACCTGGATATCCGCCAGTTCACCACGGAATCTTACGATCAACGCGAGTGTCGAGAGCCCGCAGGCCAAAGCGCCCTTCCAGCCGAACATCGTCAACATTTCAACAAATCCCCAATTCCATTTGCCGGCAACCATCAGCACCGGGGGTGCTGCAAACGGCGTCAATGTGCCACCTATCGATACATTCACGAACAAAACGCCGAGGGTCGCGTATTTGAACCGATTGGAAACAGGCTTCGAATAAAAACGCTCAAGGAGCAAGAGCGCCACCAGAGTCATGGCTGCCGGTTCAGTGATAAAACTCCCAAGTATGGGCCCAATCGTCAGCACCGTGAAAAAGTAGGCGATCGGCCTGGGCGCCGGAATCGCGCGGGCGATCGTCTGCACCAGAGACTCCGCCATCTCCAACACGGGTCTCGTGGAACAAATAATCAAAATAACAAAAACGAAAATCGGTTCATTAAAATTCCTCGACTCGAGGTATTCAAAAGCATCTGCTGCACCATCGATAAGCGCTAAGATAAGGAGAAGTAGTGCTGACCATATTCCGAAAACGACTTCAACCTCGCCGAGCAGATGCAAAACATTTTCGCCCAACGAACCTTCAGGATACCTTCTGGCCCAATGTTGAAAACGCTTGACCAAAAATGTGTGTCCGATTGCCAGGACAAAAATGACCAGTGCAAGAATATTCATGCCGCTCGAATTCATAAACACCACGATACCTATGCCTAAAGACCACGGCAACGTCCGATTGAGGCGTGACATCAAGCACCTAATACTCTATGAATGAGGAAAAGGAGTTCAATCTCATGACTAAACTTATCACGCAATTTTCCGTGGCGCTTATCGCGGTTCTCGTGTTTTTCTTTGGCATGATTCCGTTCGCAAGCGCTAACCTTGTTGAAACAGGACTGCGAGTCGTGCCCAATGAAAAGGTCTGCATGGTCACCGATATGTACTTCGGTAAGACACAGATCCCGGTCAAACACGGAAAAAAGACCTACTACGGCTGCTGCGAGAACTGTAAAAAAACTCTATCGCAAGACGCAAAATCGCGAACCGCAGTTGATCCCGTTTCGGGAAAATCTGTCGACAAAGCCTCCGCTGTGATCGCCGCGCTGGCTGACGGCTCGGTCCTCTATTTCGAAAGCCAAAAGACATTTGAACAATATTCGAAGAAAGCCTCTCCGCAGTAGCTCGTGCAGCCTCCGAG
This sequence comes from Bdellovibrionales bacterium, assembly GCA_005793615.1. Taxonomy (GTDB): domain Bacteria; phylum Bdellovibrionota; class Bdellovibrionia; order Bdellovibrionales; family JAMPXM01; genus SXRI01. The sequence goes on along the minus strand of SXRI01000318.1, from coordinate 3,900 downwards.
CGGAGGCTCTGCCTAGGTGCTGGTTGACACCATCAAGGCCGCGGCGCGGATTCATCCTTCGACGCCATGGCCTATTTCTGAACAGTTCATCTAAGCATTTAATCTAAACTTAATCTGCGCACTTAGTGCGCACTCCGGTAAATGACCCTGTAGGCTTTCCATAAATTGCAACAATAACTGGTATCGAGAGATGCAATTGGTATATATGCCCAGGTTCAGGCATTTTGAACTGCCAGTTTTTACCCACCCAAAAAAAACAAATGGAGCTTGAGAAATGAAAGTACTGAAAACCCTGATTCGCTCTTTGATCGTCACAGCACTTGCGGTACCGATGATTGCCAATGCTCATGGCCCCTTACGCGACTCAATGAGCGACATGTATACCCACATGAAAGTGCTCACCAACGCTTTGATCAAGGGACAACCGGCCACCGATGAAGAACTGAAAACGGCGTCGAATGATCTTTTGAAAGCGACCGTGACTGCCTCGAAACTTTTGCCGAAAGAACTCGTGGGCGCTGATGGCAAACCACTTCCCGCAAAGAAAACCGAGATCGCCACCTACAATGATCTCATGACCAAACTTCTTGCCGCGCTGACCGAACTTGATCAGGACATCAAAGCCGGTAAAAAAGATGCCGCCAAACTGATTCTGCAAAGCAAAGTTGCGCCCTTACAGAAAAAGGGCCACGAGCTCTTCAAACACGACAATCACTAATGCGTCGCCGTGACCACCTAAGGTCACGGTATCAAGGCCCGACCGTTGTCGAGCCTTTTTTTCAGACACTTAACTTTCGTTAAGCTGTGAGCAGATAAATCCGAATCTCCTTTGGCACGTTCGGCAAAGGAGATCACCGATGCAGTTGGTTAAGGTTTTTGTTTTTGCTCTACTGTTGGGTCTGCTTTTTGGCCCGCTGACCAGTCAGGCACAGATTCGGCTGCAGACCCAGTCTCAAAATCAAACACCATGGCCAAAAGACGAGTGGCCGAGAAAAAGCCCTGAGCAGGCCGGCTTTGCAAAATATAAGTTCAATCAGTTTTTGTCGACCGTGTTTTTTCCGCATCTCACCTTCACCACCGATTCCGTGGTCATCATCAAAGATGGCTTTCTGATTCATGAAGATTACACCAATGGTTTCGATCGGGAGCGTAAACACGCCTTGTTCTCGCTCGGTAAAACCGTCATCAGCGCGCTCATCGGCGTGATGGAAAACGAGGGGCTGCTTCAGCGTCATGATCCCGTTCACCGTTACTACCCCGCTATTTCCCCCTCGGGCTCAAGTAATATCACGGTCGCTCAACTTCTCAATATGAGTTCAGGAATCGAGTGGATCGAGGAGGACCGCGACAATCTCTTGCAAAGCGATCCATGGTTCGCGCTCTACTCGCGAGCCTCCTATAAAGACATGCCGGCCTGGGTGGCCAATCATCCTCGCGCTCATACGCCGGGCACGAAATTCAACTACTCCTCCGGTGATTCTGCCCTTCTTACCGCCGTGATCCGCGGCGCTCTTGGCGAGAATCGCTACTCAAGCTATCCCTGGGAAAAACTCTTCGCTCCGCTGGGGATGAAGACCATGGCGATCGAACGCGATAGCTCCGGTAACCTGGGACTTCACGGAATCGCCTATTCGTCGCCGTTAGACATCGCTAAAATTGGTTTACTCTATCTTGAACACGGCCGAGTCGATGGCAAAGAGCTTTGGCCCGCGGACTGGGTGGAGTTCACCAACAAGATGGCGCCATCGCAGTTGAACGCCCCTGACCCGAACGATCGCAATCTACAAAACAACCAAGCCTACGGCGCCCAGATTTGGCTGAACGTGAAACGCCCGGGCGACAGCGAACGCCCCTACCCGGAGCTTCCGGCGAATGCGCTTTTGGGTTTGGGTACACGCGGCCAGATCTTACTGGTTTTGCCGGACGAAAAGCTTATCTTTGTCAGAACCGCAACCGACAGCGAACTCTCGATCAAAGCACGCAAGAACTATCGTCACGATATTTTCAAACTTCTCTACGGTAGCCTCATTCAAGGAGCACGACCATGAGAAATCTCATCGCCCCGATCTTACTCAGTACTGTTTTTCTCACGGCGTGTTCGAGCGACAAGGAATCAATGTCGCTCTATCTGGCAAAGGAAATGTGTTCATGCCGTTTCCTGATCGGCCAAGACGACAAGAACTGCCGTGATACCGTTCGTGTCGCGCTCGCTGTCGGCGACATCAGCGTCAATGAAGCTAAGCGCGAGGTCACGGCGACGGCCGAAGACAAATCGCATCCGGCCACGTTCCGTTTTGTTTCCAAGCGCTTCGGCTGCGAACTTAAACCCGATTGAGGAACGAGCCGGATTAACGTACCGGACTAGCGTTACTGACTCGCGCGATCACCTTAAGCTCAACCGCAATCGGAGTCGGCAGTGCTCCGACTTCAACGGTGGTTCGACATGGGCCGATCGGTACACCATCCTGGTCTTTACGGGCACCAAAGTATTCGCCGTAAATTCGATTGAAGGTCGCAAAATCACGCTTCATATCGGTCAAATAGGCCTGGACATCGATCACGTTTTCAAGCCCTGCGCCCGCCGCCTCGAGAATCACGCGGATATTGTCGATCACGCTTCTGGTTTGCACCTCGACATCGTAGCTCACGACTTCGCCAGCCGCATTCAAGGTAACACCCGGAATGGTGCTCGTACCTGGTTTACGTGGTCCACAGCCGGAGAGGAAAATAAACTCACCCTCGCGACGCGCATGAGGATAAGGACCCACCGGCGGAGGCGCCTTACTCGAAGTGATACGCTCACTCGGCGAGATGCTCGACGGGACGCTCGACGGCACAGTCGACTGCATCGTCGACGTCGCGTTCGCAGGTACAGTCGTTTGTGCAGTCGCCCGTGAACTCGACTGCTGGCGCAGGCGTTCACGTTCTTCACCCGGCGCCTCAGCCGACACGACACCCGATGCGCCAAACGAGCCTGAGCCAACGCTCGGTGAAGAAGCTGCAAGGCGTTCAACCAGATCGACCTCATCGTTCACCCAATTCGGCAGCGAGCAAAGTGGACGCGTCGGATAGAGACCCAAAAGTGCCGCGCCAGTGCCCCACACCGCTTGATAATCGAAAACCCGTCCGGTGAAATCGTTGGTTTTTCCGCAAAGGCCGTTCAACCACCAAATCGCCTTAAAGCCCATGTCGGCGTTGGCCTGGCGCGAATACTCACGCGCGATTTCAGAAGCATCTTCAAGACGCCCTTGGCCGAAAATCTCAAGAACCTTACGATTCCATTCATCATCTTTCAGCGAGGAAATCTTGTCAGTGGCTGGGTCGATATCACGAACCTCAAAGCGCGAGCTAAGTCCGGAAACCACGACAATCGCCACACGCTTTCCGTATTTCTCGATCGCACGCATCGCGGCCTGTCCGACCGAGAGTGTTTCCTGTTTTTCCGCATAAATATTGCACGAAGCAATCGCCGCCGGCAGCCGGTTTTTAGGATTGATGAGCTTTTGCGCCACGATCGTTCCGGTGTCGATCGGAAACCCCTTGTAGTTCACTTCGCGCACGTAATGCCCAAGAGCTTTCACCTCTTTGGCATAAGCACTGGCAAACCCGGTTTCAATTTTAAATTGATATGGCATTGAACCAAGCTCATGCCAGTTATGATCGACATGAATCCACTCAGGCGATGGGTCGGCCTGAAAGAGGTACCCTAAAACCGAAAGCCATTGGCTAGAGAAATACAGAATCATCTCCGCATCACTCGCCTCGATCTCTTTACGAACCAAGGCAAAGGAGTCGTTAAGTGAGGCCCAACCTTTTGAGCGCTCGGGGGCGATCAAAATATGCGGTAGCCCCGGAACAACGTAGCAAGCGGTCACCAGCCCCTTAGACGTCGACTTAGAC
>SXRI01000317.1 GCA_005793615.1 Bdellovibrionales bacterium | reverse complement strand
TTTCGTGGTCGCGGCAGATTGAACGAAGCATAGGACCAGCCATGACAAATTCCGATCCAGGTTTCGACCTCACCATATTTATCCTGATAGAATTGGCCGATGTCCCACATTTTGCGGTTCAAAGAGCCGGAGACATGACCGAATAAAAGTTCATATTTTTCGATGGGAGAGAGATTCGCCGTCGACTCACTGCGAGCGGAGAATTCCTTGTAAACTTCCCAGTCTCGCGATTCAGAGGGAAATCCCCGCGCGCCATAGCGTGAAGCCAGTCCCCCTTGATAAACAGGCCAGTAGGAATCAGACCACGGCTGCGCGGTTGCCCGTGAGGTAAGGCGTGCCGTCTCCATGTCTTCGAGTCGATCATAAATCGGCAACCATTTGCCGTCAGCTCCAAGTTGCGGATTGATCAAGTTTTCGGGTCGATCAAGATCACCGATGGGTGAGATTTTTTTGGTTGGTTGGGAGTGTTGGCGAATGTGGTCGCGAAATCGACCCTTCTGTTCGAAAAGTGCGACGCGATCTTCTTGCCTTCGCGGTAGAGGCCCTTGTTGATTTGAGCGCTCTTTCAGTGGGAGCTGATTCATAAATTCACGGGTGTTGCTTCGCCATCTCTCAAGCTGTGCCGGCGCCCAAGCGAAGTCCGCAGATGATTCCGGTGCTGTTTCACGCCGATCATTGACTTCGGCGAACGCCAGCATTGAGCCCATAACCATCACAATTCCAAACGTCATCCTGACGCCACTGATACCCATATCAACTCCACTCCTTAGAGTCGCTATGGCAAACTAGCAATTCGCTAGATGCCTTTTCTTCCACTCGAATTTTGCCGCTCACGCGGAACCGCAGACTGAATCAAAACTCCCGTGACCGGATCAAACTTACTCTTAGCGCAACGATTAGCGCCCTCAAGCGTGTCCACCAACATTGGCGCGCCGGACAAAGTCACGTGCTGTACCACTCGGGCGATATGTCGTTGTAACACACAGGGTTTATACCAAATCCAACTTGTTTGATTACCAGCAAGATTCGTAAATGCGATTCTATCACTCGAACGATCATACTCACCCGCCCAATAAAGTGACTTCACCATATCGACCACGCTGAATCCGTTGAGCGTGCCGGGATCACGCAAGTCTTCACTGGTCCAACCATTATAGTATGCCACTGAGTCAATCGCTCGGGGTCCAGCATTATAAACACCCACGGCCAAAAGCCAACCCAGGTGAAGTGGATAGACCCCGCCCTCACCCTTCTGATTGCAACGCCGCTGATAGGCTTGACCACGTTGATAAGTTCCACGTCTCTTAAAAGCACCGGGCACATAATCATTATAAATCGTCGCCAACTCATGGGCTTTGGCAATGATACCGTCGCGAGCGTCGGAACAGTTGTTAATAAACGATTTCACAAGTTGGAAGCGACGCCGTTGCACGCCCTCATCCGCCTGTGGAAAGCCCCGCATAACTTGTTGATAAGTGATATTTGCAAACTGGGCCTTAGAAAGCTTGTACTCGGGAATGCTCTCAAGTCGGGTCTTGGCAATATCGAAAAAGGGCTTCACCAGACTTGGATCCAAGAGCGAGCATTCTCCGCGACGAGGCCACAAGGCGTCAGCGCGAGCCTTTGCTCCGGAGCGCGTTGCCCAACGACACCATTCGGAGATATTGATTTGCCCAACGCCGCACGAGTAGTTGCCACCGTCCTCGGAAATACCAAGCTCTGCGAAGATCGACTCTTGAAAAAGAGCTCCGGTTAACACCTGCGGCGGAATTCGATAACTACGGCTGGCTTCATAGACTGCATCGATCTTCTTTTGAAAGTTTTGAACCGCAAAGAGACGCATCCACGCGACTTCTAAATGCGCTGAACTCTGACTGCCGGGATTGGCGGCTTCACGGCGCATGACCTCCTTAGAACGACAATATTGCAGTGCCGGCTTATGCGTAAGCCAATATCGCTCCTCGCCGGACTCCAAGCCTCCGGGAAATCCTTTTATTGGATCTGCCACGCCCGTCAAATCCAAGCATGCCCTATTGGGTGCCGATGGTACGATCTCCTCAACGCAGGCCACTGGTGGCTGTGACCAATCAACGGCGGCACTGGCCTCAAAATTCAAAGCCAAGGAGAAAAACGCGGCACCCAAACTGTAGAGCAAAGAAAACGAGTAGATAGAACCCGAAAAAATCTTCTGCACATTCACTCCTAATTTTTGTATTTTCCGCGTTTGAACCAAAAGTACACCGGCACGCCGGACAATATGAAACCAAGGCCTATCACACTTTCCTGAGGCGAAGTCATCAAAGTATTGCCGAGTAGCAGAATCGATGCGATCAGAAACACGCCCGGAAGAAACGGATACCCCGGAACACGAAATGATCTCGGCATGTCGGGATGACGAAACCGAAAAATAAACAATGCTCCAGTCGCCAACGCGTAAAAAATCCATGAAGCGAAAACGACATAGTTGGTAAGTTGATCAAAAGTTCCCGAGAGCGCCAGCACACTGGCGATGAGCGCCTGCACCACAACTGCAAATACCGGAGATCGCGAACGTTTGCCGATTTCCCCCATTCGACGAAAAAACAAACCATCGCGGGCCATCGCAAAGGGAATGCGAGCTCCCGTGAGAATCGATCCGTTCATTGCTCCAAGAGCCGACACGACAAAAGCGATCGTTAGGACAACGACTGCCGTGGGACCAAACACGGCCTGCACCGCCTTCGTCGCGATCGGCAAGGAGCTGGTGTGAGCCGGCGAGTACGCGCTCAAAACCTCGCCAAATGGTAGCGCATAAAAATAAGAGAGATTCGCTCCGGCGTAGATAAAGAATACCGCGATCATGCCGATGGCCAACGCCTTTGGAATATTCCGCTCAGGATTCTCGATCTCGCCTGCGGCCATGGGCATATTGCACCAACCGTCGTAGGCCCAAAGTGCCGCCAACATCGCAGTTCCGAATGCGCTCCAGCCGCGAAAGTCACTCGCGCCCGCCGGAGTCAGATGTTCAAATGAACCACCAGTGCCGCCAAAAAATATCGCCCCTGTCAATGCGAGAATGATCGTGATTTTAAAGGCCGTGAGCAACGCCTGCATTCTGCCGCCCACAAGTACGGTAAAACAATTGATACCACTGAAAACAATTATGCAAGAAAGTGCGATAAAGTTTTTTCCCGCAGGGCTACCATACTCGACAATCGCGCTTAGGAAAGTGGCAACACCAACACCATAGGCCGCAATAGAGCCTGGCGTAGCGATCCAAAACCGCATCCAACCAAAAAGAAAACCCGCAAAATCGCCATAGGCCTCGCGCAGGAAAACATATTCGCCGCCGGCTTGCGGTTTCATTGCTGAAAGTTCGGCGTA
>SXRI01000316.1 GCA_005793615.1 Bdellovibrionales bacterium | reverse complement strand
GTGATTTCTTGGATGACTTTTTTCGCATCACGAAATCATGCCTGAAACCGAGGATCAGTCAATTCCTATCAATGCCTCTTCTAGACGGCGTTTCATCAGGAAAATGATATCGTTTTCTCCCCTAAATTCCACGATGAGCCACAATTTTCTATAGAATCTATGTTTACTTGCCAAATGCATTAGAGTTTCTAAAATCCATCATGTTGGCCATATCGGGCCAATCCGAGATCTGCGCTCAGTCGATCGGCACGCACTGGTGAACAGAGTCGGCGACGTTGGGGCCCCCTGCAGGCGTGCCACTCGTTTACATTTTCGCCTTGAGGCGAATGTTTGAAAGCGACTCGGGTACGGTTGCGTATAAGACGCTCAGATCTTGGAGAGTGGGATGGACTTTCATTTCAATATTAGAAATGCGGTCGAAGTCGTTAATGAGGGTCAGCATCTTGTCGCGAAATTCTTTGGCCGATTTTTCGCTGAGGCGCAGGTAGCGCATCGTAAAATCTCCATTCGTCGCGTCCGATAAGCTGCGCGTTGCGACCCGTAATAGTGAATGGCTCCATTCTTCGATGAGAATTTTCGCGGCCGGTCCCTCGTGTGGCCAAATTCCGAGATGTTCATCCGGGGCCTGGGTTTTGCCATCGGCTTTGGTTTTTAGAAGTCCGATCGCCTCTAGCGTCAGGAGTTTTTTACGAAATTGGACTTCCGAAAGCCGCAGGTCTTTCTGTGCTCTTTCAAAAGACACGCCTTCAAAAGCTAATTTGAAGTAAAGCAAAAGGTTATTTTCGTCGCTGGCCAGGAAATCCTGTTGAGTTTTATTGAGAGCAACTCGTTGCACCGGGCGTTTCTGAATGACCTCTAAAAGTTCAGAGAGCGAGAGGTCAAGAGCCTCACAGATTTGGTTGAGGCGTTTCAAGGAACAGTCTTTTGCCACCATGACCTTTTTAACGTTGGCTTCGGACATATGCATGCGCTTGGCGAGATCACGGTAGGTCATTTTCTTTTGTTTAAGAATTTTCTTTACCACCGGAACGATCACCACGAATTCGACGGGATAGCCCATTAGACCCTTTCTTAGGAGAATGGTATAAAATTAGTATACTTGCCAGATTCATAGTTCCAAATATCTATTCTTTCCTCTATCTATTCACCGACGAAAGACCTGCGAGCGTACACGGGCCAGAGTCAGGAGAGGAACTAGTGATGAACTTAATTTTGCGTCTTAGGTACTTGGGTTTTGTCCTTGGACTTTTGGTGGCGCCGTTGGCGGCGCCCGCTGAAGCCGGAAAGGCGGAGCGTTTGCAAATCGGAAAATACCAGTCTCGGGCGATTTGGCAAAACGGTCATCTGACTCAAGGGCGCCGTTCGCCGGCGGTCATCTTGATTCCCGGATCGGGGGCACAGGGGCCGGAAGAAATGATGCCGCCAAGTTTAACACTTGATCGGAAAGAGCATTCACTTTTTGCTGAATTCGCCGAACCATTGAACCGTGCGGGGCTGCATACCTTGGCTCTTGGAAAACCAGGAGTTGAGTTCTTTTCAACGTGGGAGGGGAGCAAGTGGTTCTATAATCGCGAACTCTATCTGAGCATGCGCTGGCGTGGTTACATGGAAAATGTCGTTGAAGCTATTCGTTATCTGCGTGCGCGCCCCGACGTCGATCCGGAGCGTATCTATCTTCTAGGCCACTCCGAAGGAACGCAAATGGCCGTCGATGTGGCCGCCGAGGAGAAAGAACTTAGGGGCATAATTCTACTGGGCTATGCTGGCGTGGACATCGCGGAGACGCTCGATTGGCAATTGTTTCGCCGGCCCATCGAACGGCTCATTAAGACCGATGTCGATAGTCAGCGTCGCGGGTATCTATTGAAGGCAGATGCTGAGAAATGGCCCGAACTCGAGTTTCCATGGAAACCGTGGCAGGAGAGCGCAACGTTTGCAGAAGTCGAGGCTGTGCTCCGGGCTGATAAAAAACTCCAGGAAGTTCTTACTGGCCTGAAGGGCCAGGCCATTTATCAAGACGGTGTCTATCATCACGGTCCCATCTTCGAGAAAACCGCGAATCTTCCACAGGCGATTTTTGCTTTCACCGGGGAACTCGATGTGCAAACCCCATCCGAGGACGCAGTGAAACTGCAGATGGCCTGCGCGAAGGTCAGAAAAAACAATTGTAAGGTCGAGATTGTTCAGGGGCTTGGCCATGGCTTTTCACAGCCACGACCTCCGCGGCGGCAGCAATTTCTCGATCTCACCCTTGGGCCGGTAGCTCCGGAATTTCAGGCGCGCCTTCACGATCTGGGAAAAAGCCTAGTGAAGTGACCCTGCTTTGAAGGATCAGGGTGCTTCAAACTTGGAGCGAATACCTGATCCTTTGCAACCTTTACCGTTGCGAAGAATCGGTCGCATGCCACATAATCTGCCTCAATCAGACGAATTTTGATTAAGGGGATATTGTGAACTCCGGCATTATCGTTACTTGTTTAGTTTTAGGTGTCTTGGCTCTCGCTTCCTGTTCAAACTCTGGCAGTGGTGGTGGAGGCGGGGGCGTTGGTCCGGATGGCAAGCGCAAAGCTAACTCTAAAGCCGAGGCACTGGCGATGTTGCCGGCGGCCTATCGTCAAGCTTTTGAAAAATGGCAAGATCTGCCGGTGAAGAGTTGTGATTCACGCGAGATTATTGGTTTACCAAAGCACGAATCTTTAAGTGAAGCTGGTATCGACGGAGCGGCGTTGTTGAAATTCAATAATAGCTCTGCGGCATTCACCGATGGTGCCTCGCGGCTCGCGGTTCTGACGGACTACGATACCTTTTCAGGCACTGGTACTAGCCAGCATAACGAGTCCATCAGTATCAACGGGCAAGAGCAGAGTGTATCAACGGAAACTCGTCGTGAGGGCTCGCGCTGTGCGGTCTATATTTTCGATCAGTTGGTGTTTGAAACTCATATCGCCGCTCGTTTCATCGTCGGAGCCCACTGGGTCAGCGGCAAGACTGCGGCAACATCGGTTTCACAACTTCCGAAAGTCGTTCCCCTTGGGGCTTCAGGTGTTGGCGAGGTTCAGCAATTTGATGGGACTTACGAGTTGATCGCGGAAGCTTTTGAGCCGGCGGAAGATGCCTTCCCCTTGCTCGCGCAAAAGCTGGGCATATCACAGGAACAGGCGAAGAAGCTCTTTAGTTTAGGAAGTCGAAGGGTTGCACCGGCCGTCCGCGTAAGTAGCGATTCAAAATCTATCTGGAGCAGCCGCAATCAGGGTACGCTCCTGGCTAAAGCTGAGTTTTTGAAAACGACCTTTGATGGCCAAGAGCGGTCTCTGCTGTTGGAAGTGCGTTTGGATTTGCCAGAGTTGTCTTTCGGCGAGGCCCACAACACTGCTGATAACGGCACTTTGAAAATTCTTGTGAACGCGAAAATCGCGAAAAAAGACACAGGCTTTGTTTACACTGCGCAAGCCGTTGAGCTTCAAGGGCCGGCGGCCCATAACAAAGATGAAGCTTTGCAGTGTGTGAAGGACCGCGCTCTTATTTACATCGGCGCGCGTACAAGGTCCACGGTGAATGTAGAGCCTACAACCGCGGCGGTTTTGGGCCCGTGCGAGACCTTGTTCCCTAAGGTGGAGTTGGCTTCCTATGAAAGCGGCCTAATGAAATCGTTGATGGCAAAGATTTTTGCCGGCATCGTGCCGTCGCAACAAGTTCAATATGCTGGTTGGGATCAGGTTCTTGCGAAATTGGCGCTTGAGATTTTGGCGAGCGGCAAGAGCATTCGCACTGAACTTGATCCGGAGTCAAAGACACGGATCGTTGGCCAGGTGGCGAATCATCTGGAAGTCCTGAAAGATGAGCTCACCCGCACGCGTAATCTCGAAGCCTCAAAGGATACTGTCTTGCAAATGGGCCTGGGTTGGGCCTTTAGCGGGCAGCAGGTCAATGCGGCACATATCGCGCAGATTCTTCAAGCTGTGGATAACTCGGTTGTTCCCTTTAAGGTTTCCTCTGAAAGGCTTCTGCATGCACTTGAGAGTGAGCCGAATGGGCACGAAGCCCTATTGCGTTTCGCGCAGCAAATCGACGCTACCTACAAGGCCGAAGGCCTAAAGGCATTGGCAGTAGCAGAGGAATTAAACTACTCAAGCTTTTCTCATGACGTTTTCAATCGTGTGATTCAGGAACAAATTCCGGTTGAGCGATTGCGGGAATGGTCGAGCCAATTGGCGGCAATCAAAACTGAAATCAGTAAGTTCTCCAAGATCGGTTCGCTTAAAGGTGAGTTAGTGGAGATTTCGATAAAAGCTCTTAAATCAGGCGAGGCCACACAGCAGGATCTGAATGTCTTGTACACGGCGATTGATAATAGCATTGAGCCTTTCTCCGAGAGCGCTAAGACGCTCCTTTCGGAAGTGCGTAGTGCTTATTCGACTCAGCGTGAAGCGATAGAGTTCGCACGTTCGTTGACGCCCGAATATAAACAACTTGCCCTGGCGATTCGCGCCAATTCGGCGGCGGTGGATTTCGAGAGTTGGGGAAAGTCTTTTTTCACAACGATTCTGCAGAAACGACCGACGCTTGAACTAGTTCGTGCCCTGAATGCGACTTGGGTCGGCGCTGTCGGCTTCACCCAGCGAGAGAAAGCTCGTACCGCAGGCGAGTTTGGTTCGATGAACGATTACTATCGCAAGAAACTCGTTGAGCGGGCCGCAGAAGAAGTTTGGGATAACGCCGATTTCACTAGTACTTTGACAGATAAATTTCTAGCCGGTCTCACCGAGACTTCTTCGCCGGTTGGTATCTAAATTTTTTCCGCGCTTTCTTTTTGGTGAAGGT
>SXRI01000315.1 GCA_005793615.1 Bdellovibrionales bacterium | reverse complement strand
TCAGCGGCTCATCTCGATCGAATAAACTATGCACCAATGGAGTCTATTGAACACGGTGTCGTCGGAGGCGAGGAAGTGACCTCAGACAGCCGCGTTTACAAAATGACCGTACGTTTGGAAATGGATTTTCCGACTTCGATCGGCACCTGTTCCGGAACCCTTATCGCCAAAGACCTCGTAGTGACGGCTGCTCACTGCGTGAACCGAAGTCCCAATTTCATCAATGTCTACATCAATGGCGGTAAACAACAAGTGCGCGCATTGAAATGGCTCACTCATCCTCAGGATGACGACATTTTTGATACGCACACCAGCGCAAATCGTCCGGTAAATGATATCGCCCTCGTGAGATTAAGCCGGCCTGCCTACAAAGGCGCTTTGATCGCACGTCTTCCGGCTCGCCAAATGAATATCGGTGAATCCTTGAATATGGTTGTTGCCGGGTTTGGCAGGATAACAAATGACGAAGGCTCCAATCCCCTTCATGTTCTTCATTTTGGATGGACCAATGGCACTATGGTTTTAGCTGGAGACGGACAAAAGACCGACTACCAGATTGAAATGGACGGTATTCAACCGTGTAATGGCGATTCCGGCGGTCCGATTTTCGCTGCAAGCTCGAAGGGCATGGTGGTGATGGGCGTGAACTCCCATGTTAACATGACATGTACTGCTGGCGGCCGCGCGATCTCAGTCCGTCACCATGCTTCGTGGTTGCGTAAGGCCGCGAAACAGATGGGCAGCAAGAGCACATTCTAAGTGGCAAATGGCCGAGAAATGCCCGAGAAATGATAGACAGGCGTCGAAAACTTCGACGTCACGAACGTCAATCTCAACAAGGGTTTACATGACATTTCGTAGACGAGGCCGGGAGGCTTCGTCTTTAAACACCAGCCGCCTATCGGCACCCTCCTTGCTTTAACATTGTTCTTAAGTAAGCGGCTCAGTACACCGCGAGCAAGGAGATGAATGTGAGCGTGATTTCTACCCACTTTGTTAGACCAGGTTTGTTTTCAGTATTGGCTACTCTCATCGGTGCGGCCGTTCTTCATACGCCAGCGATGGCACAAACGTCGCCCCAGATCGCATCCGTTTTAAAACGTGTAGCGCAGGCAAACGATTTCATGCCGACCCAAGGAGCTTATGCGCGCGAGCGAGCCGAGAATATTCGGGCACGCACTCTGGTATTGCTGAAGGCCGAAGAAAAAAAGGCCTTCGGCCTCGATCCTGCGGCATTGGCCTTCGCCAACTTTCGCGACCATGAGCATTTCTATGTTGTTTATATTCCCGGGATTCAGGTCGACGAACACAATATTCCTACGTCGTCGAGTTCAGTGGTGAGTGAGGTGCATGCCATTCAAGAGCATTGGGCCGCGCTGACCAAGCCGGCGTTGGCTAGTGTCGAGGCCCACACTTACCTTCGATTCATTTTCAAAGCTGGATCAGGAGTAAAGCTCGTTTATGACCAAAATACACAGACTTCGGTGGAAAGCGCGCGCGCCGCGGTTTCGCCGGTGGTGCTGTCTATCGAGGCGATCCGTCCAGCGAGTAAGCCTTCGGCGGACTTCATGCCGAGTGCATTTATGTATGACTTCGCGATCGGCAATCTCTTCTATAGCCAATTTGATCGCGACCTCTGGGAAAAAGATGATACTGGCAAAGTAGTCGATGATTTTCGTTTGAATTTGAAAGCATCCACAAGTCGAGTCGTGGGTATCACTTCGCCCGCAGACGCGATCCTGGTTCGTTCGATCCAAACGAGCCATAATATGGGTCGAGCGCAGACTTATAACTTCGTCGAAGATAATTGCACCAATCGACTCTTTGAGCTCCTAGATAATTCGGTCACCTATGGCCGAGGCTTCGAACGTTCGATTCTCGTGAATGAAATCAAAGTCACGATCCGCAACAATATCGCTCAACAGCTAGTGTTGCTGAAAGCGACTTTGAAAGAGAAGGGCAAAGACCTTCCGCCCTCAGCTCTTGCCGAATTGAGCGAGATGACTGAACAGCAAATCGCGACCCGCCTAGTGAGCGCCGCCGAAACCAGCGACGAACCAAAGTCGTTCGCAACCTGGCTGCCGCCGTTTGTGCGCCCGCACCTCGCTGCACGACAGTTAATTAAGGCAAGTGCAAACCCCTGAAAACGATTGGGTGACCATGAAGTTTGAGTCTCTGCGGTTGATCTCAGTATGGTTTGTGGTTGCAATCGCCTTGTTTAGCGTAGCAGCTGAAGGCCAAACGCATGGTTCGGTTGCTCGTTGCCGTAATTTGTTTACCGAAACGTTTCCCCGCGCTAAAGCCCTTGAAGCATCCGAAAACGAAACTGTCCGCCAGGCCTACGCGGGGGTCATAGAAACCCAGCGCCAGCGAGCCAAGATGTTTAAGCACTACTTGAGAATTCGTGAGGCTCTTTTCGACCGACCTGGTGAAGATGCGAAGATTCTCGAAGCGATGGAAATTGATTACATTCGCCGAAGAGAACAATTGCCAGAACTAACAGCCGGTGAGGTGGAGCGGATATATGCCAACAATGTCGCCACTCGGGTTCGCGAACTCACTGTTGAGTTGCGTGAGCAACTCGCGCGAACGCTTTTGCTCGAGTATCGCGTCGAGCTTGATGAGTCGGACAGGGCAAATTGGAAAGTTCGATGGCTTGGCAAAATTCTCGGTGGAGTCAATCATTGGTCGCCGTTACCCAAGGGCGAGGCCAGTCGTAACAGTCTCAACGAATTGATTAGCGGCATTTTCAACAGAGACATGAGAGTACTTACGCCAGCTCAAGTTGATGCGGTTTTGCGCGCTGTGGAACTTGAAAAGGCCAGGCCCAAACCCAACATGAACGGCAGAACCGAGGGCATGACCGCCGACCAAACATTTTCCGCTGAGGCGGTATGGCGCCAAGACAGCCTACTTATTCAAGAACAGATCAAGATCCTGACCGACGTAGGTTTTTCCAAAGAGGAAATTGCCGCGTTCAAAAATGCAATGATGCGTTTAGACTCCGGCAAAGAGGAAACCAGCAGCCTATGCTGCAAGGGATTCAAGCTCGGGCGCTCTTGTGGCAACTGTACGCTTGGCAGCGATCTACTTATTAAAGCCAATGCCGCCAAGAAACGCCTTAACGACCGGGATTTGAAGATTCTTAAGGCAGACCCTGGTGCGCATCCATCGAGACTCGTGCTTTATCGGTAACAGCCGTATTTTTTTAAGGTGTCGAGTTCTAAGACACCCTATTTGGTCTGGCCTCAAATAGAATGCTTGCCAAGGTACATCACACTCGGCATGAAGCATGCTAAGAGAATAATTGGGGTTGTTGTGTGGCCCTGAAATTTGATTGCAAGAAGTGAGATTCAAATGAAGTTATTTGCCGTCGCCGTTGCAGCGTTACTTTTACTCCTTACTCAGGGAGTTGCTCATGCTGTGGAGCCATTTAGTTGTGAAGGTAGGTCGAACCAGAAATATGGCGCGACTGAGTTTGAGAAAATGGATATCCACCGCGCGGGTGGTGCGAATCGTCCGGCAATCGTGATCATCCATGGTGGCGGTTGGGCAGGTGGTGGTGGTGGATATTATGGTGG
>SXRI01000314.1 GCA_005793615.1 Bdellovibrionales bacterium | reverse complement strand
TTCTCTATCGAGCGACGATCCTGAACTCCAATGTGCGCAGTGCTTTATTGCGCAAACAAAATGAGTTCTACCAATGGGATCGAGACAAGTTTTCAGGTGAGCGAGAGAAATCCGATCGCAACGCAGGAACTGAGACTACGATTTTCCTTAGCTTCTTCACGCCTGAACGTCGCAACGATAATCTCTCAGATGCGAAATCAATTTGGCGTGTGTATCTCGACGCTGGCGATCGCCGCTACCAAGGCAAAGTCAAAAAATTACGTACGCCGCTCGCTGAACTGGTCGCACTCTATCCCTATCATACGCGCTGGAATACCGCCTATGAAGTCACCTTTCCGATTCCTACTCCGGCCATTGAAACACAGGCCCTTAAACTCACCATCACCGGGCCCTTGGGCGTTAAAACTGTGAGTTTCGCTGCCGCTCGCTGAGATTTTTGCGAATGACGTCAATGTTCGGCTCTTTGGCGGTAAAAATTTTCTGTGCGAATGGATAAACTGCAGCGAGCTGCAAACTCTCGTCTTCGCCGAGCCAACCCGACTTCCTTAGAGCCAGGGCGTAAAGTCCCATTTGACTGAAGGCTTTTTCGCGATGCGCAGGATTACCTGACTTGTAATCAACGATCCAAGCTTCGCCGACATTTGTGCGCCCCCAAAGATCGATCTGCCCCTCGATGAGTAGTCCGTTCTCTGTAAAGGCAAAGCCCTTTTCGACATCACCATTCATGATAATTTCGAGTAGCGGCGGCGCCGTCGACTCACGCACGAAATTCACGGCATCAAGCACTCGCGCCTCGTCGCCCGGAAACCATTTGCTAATCAAACGTTCCAAGCGTTCACGCGACGGGTATTTCAGAAGCTCCATCAACCGATGTACGGCAGTTCCGTGCGAGGCCAGTTTCAAGAGCTGCACGATGTCCTTGTTGGCACCAGTGGCCTTACTTACTTCGGTTCGGCCACTAGTTTCAACGATATCGGTGACCGAAACGTTGCGAAGTTGGTTTTGCTCACTCACGACCTCCTGCCAACGGGATCGCACTACTTTTGGAGGCGTTTTCACCTCGGTTTCGCCCATTGCCGAGCTCACAGACTCCTTTTTTTCCGCAGATCGTTCGACCAAGTATGAGTAACTGGCTTCATGGTGCAATCCGGAATCCAGATTCATGCGAACAAAAGAGGCCCAAGAATCACGAGACACTTCGCCGCGCCAACTCAGAAAAACCGACTGCGAAGCGCGCGTGAGCGCGACATAGAGCACACGGGCGTGTTCTGCGAGTTCTTGCTGCCGGAAACGCTCGATCCATGCGACCTCGGGAAGACTTGCCGTCATTTGCTGATCATCACCGAAAGGCACGCGTGTCGCCCAGCGCGCCGCGCGCTCATCAAAAGTAAAACTCTCATTCGTGGTGAGACGGGGCTTTTGCCCCATACGCGGCAAAACCACATGTTTAAACTCAAGACCTTTTGATGCGTGCACCGTCATTAAATTGATTCGATTGGGTTCAACGGCCGCTACCGCATCACCCTCGCCCTGACTTTCATCCATTTTAAGTTCACCACGGCTACCGGCGACAAAGGCCAACGGATTAAATCCACTGGCGCGCTCTTCCACCTGCAACCGGGCGAGGAGCTTCCAGATATTTGCTTCTCGCCGGCCGCTCACATCGTGCAAATGAGCTAGGTCGACAAAACCCGCATCGATCAAGCCTCTGGTAAAAGCTTCGGACAAACTTTGTTCCGTTGCGATTTTTAACAATTCACTGAGACGCTCAACGGCGTTGAATGAAGAAGCGCCGGCGCCGCCCGCTGCATTCGCACGTCTGACCTGCATGGCGGATTCAAGCGCAGCCCAAGTAGATTCTGGTCGACGTCGAGTGACCTCACTCAAACTATTGTCGGGGACCTTGAACCACGGCGAACGCAGAAGCTCGATGGTATTAAAGCCATCATGCGGATTTACCAAAAATTTGAGTAGCGCCAGAGCGTCGCGAATCTCTCGACGATCAAAAAAGCCGCTGGCGGCATGAACATGAGTCGGTAATCCGGCGCGATTCAAATGCTCGGCCACCTGGGTTAATACCTGATTGGTGCGTGCCAAAACGCAAACATCCTCAGGATGCGCACCTTGATCGCGCAAAAGACCTTTGATATGGCCAACGATCGCTGACATTTCGTCATCCTCTTCTTCGAATGACGATTCGGACGACGACTGGGGTGACACCTCGGATGATGACTCGAGTAGTTCGCTACCGATAAAAACCTTGGCGACGACGCGCGAAGGATCAAGATTCTCACCCTCACGCATGAACGGCTCCATCGGCTGAAATGGCGGTTCAAGACGCTGAAAGAAATCATTGAAAAATAGTAGAAGCTCCGGACGGGATCGGCGGTTCACACTGAGCAGACGCTGCACACCTTCGGACTGCAAGATCTCGCGTTCGCGTTCGGCAAAAACCTCCGCACGCGCCCCCCGAAAAAGATAGATGCTCTGTTGCGGATCACCGACAATAAAACTCGGCCGATCGGCGATTAAATGGCGAAGAAGCTCAACCTGAAAAGGGCTTGTGTCCTGATACTCATCGACAAGCCAAAAATCCCAATCAGCCGCAAAAGCCTGAGCGGCCTCAGGCTTTTCACGTATACAGGTCATCGCGAGATGTTCAAGATCACTGATCTCAAGCTTGCCAGCGGTCACTTTTCGAGAGCGAAACTCGCGGGAAAAATCACGCGCCAAATCCTCGATCTCGCGATAGCGGCTGGCAAAAAGATCCCATACCGCTGGATCATAAAGCGGCTCAAGAAATTCGCCGCTCAACTCGCGTGCCTCTTTGGTCATTTCCATGACGCTCTCGCTGACCGGCTGCACGCCCTTACTGTTACGTCGTGCTATCGGCATGGCCTCACGTAAACTCATGAATTGAGCACGACAATCTACCCAGTTACCGCCAGTCAGGAGATTCGCCATGCGCCGAAACGAATCGGCGATTTCAAGCCAATTGGGTTTATCGGTTTCCTGAGTTACCCGCGAGGCCACGTCACGTAATAAGCGCGCGACCTGCTCAGAACGACGGGCAAACAGTTCCGCAAAATCATCATGACTGAAGGGCTTAGACAGGGGAGCTTCAGACAGAACGACGTCAATCCTTCGGACCAACGAAACCAAAGTGTTAAAGGAAAAGGTATCCAGAAGTTCACGGCGACCGCCTTCACTCAGCGTGAGTTCACGCAGTATCTGCCGCGCAAGCTTCAGGCTCTTGGTGCTATCGATCATCTGATAAGCGGGGTCGATATTGATGCTTGAACCATAGCGCTTAAGAAAGAGATCCATGATTCCGTGAATCGTGCTCACCACCAAATGGGCGCGAGAATTTACAAAATCGATCAAATGCGGTCGTTCATCGAGCGCCAGAAGCATCAAGCGTTCACGCAACTCCTGCGTCGCCTTGCGGGTAAAGGTCGTCACTACGATTCGCGGCAGTCGGTCGTGCTGCCGCAGATGTTGATCCGCGAGGTCCATCACTCGATGAGTGAGGGTATAGGTCTTACCGGCCCCAGCTCCAGCGCGTACGATTTCATTCTTGGTTTCGTGCTTAGAAACTGGCGTCAATTGAGATGTGGTGCCCGACACAGGGAACTCCATTTACAGTCGATACATTTTTTGTGATCACGTGGCTGCGGCGCAAATTGACCTGCTTGAATACCACTCACCGCAGCCAAGATACGTTTTTTAGCCTCGCCAAAGAGCTCGGCGCGCCCGGTATCACCAACTCGATTTCGTTTGCGTTTGTCGCTGCAGTCATAAAGACCTTGTGGAACTTCTTCGGTTTTAAAGCCGCTGTCTTTCCCGAGCGGCCGCGCAACATAGTATAGCGCCGCCAAAACGGGATGCGGACCGATATCGGCCAACCCTTGTTCAATCGCCATCGCATAAAGTAGAAGTTGAATCTTATTATTCTTGAGCCACGAGCCAAATTGCGCGGCACTTGCCGCTGATGACTTATAATCATAAATCGCGACGTTACCATTTTCGTCGATGTCGACGCGGTCGATACGGCCCACGAATTTGATGGCTCCGGGGCGCGTCTCTCGCACGAGGCTACCCGTCTGCGGATCTATAAAGCCACTGATCTTCAGCTCACGCGCCAAAGTCTTCACGCCAGGAAAGCGAAATCGATCTTCATTTTCAAAAGCAAGAAAACGTCGCGCCAAATCTTTGTGGCGCGTTTTCAGCATCGGCCAAAGGCGTTCGTCGGCCAGCTGCAATTCACATTCGCTGCGCGCCTGCTCCACCACGGCCTCTAACTCGTCATCGCCAGGTGAAAAACGTCGTGGCTCTCCGGTCAAAATCTCAAATAACTTGTGCATAAGATTGCCACGACGAATGGCATCGACTTCCAAATCAAGCTCGGCCACATCAGAAAGCGCAAACAATCTCTTGGCGGCAAAAATAAATGGGCACTCTAAATAATCTTCGATTGCTGACGGAGAAAGCGCGTCGATCACACCCGAAGCGAATACCTCAGGACGCGCAAGTCCCAGGTCCTCCGACAATGCTTGATTCAGTTGCTTTGCGTGTGCCTCCGGCCACCGGCGATCTTGAAAGATCTGCTGGAGATCGGCATACTGCACTTCATCCCACCGGGTTGGCGATGGCACCGTAACAATAACGGGTACACTTACAGTTGCGCCTCCTGATTTTTGCGCCGCCCCACCCATTTCTCTTTCACCACGTACCCATAACCATGAAGGGGCTTGTGCTCCACCGGCGAAATCAGTTTCAGGAACCGAAAGTACCAATTTACGTTCAGGATCTTCGATCAGCCAACGTGCGGTGAACTCTAAAGAACTTTGCTCATCACTGGAAAGGTGAAAGCCAAGTTGATTTTCGATACTGCCGATATCGGAAAACAGAATGGCTCGACCGTTCGCTGATTTCAAAGCTCCTTCGGTAAGGCCAAGGATGATCATA
>SXRI01000313.1 GCA_005793615.1 Bdellovibrionales bacterium | reverse complement strand
GCCGCCAGCAGAAAACTCAAGCCATGAGTGCCGCGGAGAAAGATGATTTACTTTCAAAGCTTGAAAACAAATCAACTCGCGAAGTTGCGCGTCTACTCGCAAAAATGGCAAAACTCGCCCCTGAGCCGATCAAGCCTGACAAGATCAAAGACCTCAACGACGAGATGGTCTCCTTTACGTTCTCGGCACCTCGCCATCTCGCGGAGAAACTGCGCCGCCTGAGAGGACTTAAAGGACATGCGCGGCTCACGATGGCAGAGTTGATTGAAAAACTGGCTGATCTCGCGCTTAAAGA
Organism: Bdellovibrionales bacterium; assembly: GCA_005793615.1. Taxonomy (GTDB): domain Bacteria; phylum Bdellovibrionota; class Bdellovibrionia; order Bdellovibrionales; family JAMPXM01; genus SXRI01. The sequence goes on along the minus strand of SXRI01000313.1, from coordinate 5,025 downwards.
ATGGGATCCCGGAAAACCCTTGAAACGAGCCGCATCGCCAAATCCGCTTAAAGGGGGTTTACTCGGGGCGCCCCAGAAACGTCGCATCACAAGTTCAGTGCGCCGGGAAGTGTGGCGCCGGGATCAGGGGCGATGTGTAAACTGCAAGGGCCAACACGCTCTCGAGATCGATCATCAATTGCCGGTCGCGATGGGAGGAGAATCGACGCTCGAGAACCTCAGGTTGCTTTGCCGCACCTGTAATCAAAGGGCAGCGATCGCAAAACTGGGCTTTAAAAAAATGGCGCCTTATCTTGAACGACGTCCATAGACTCTCAGAAGTTGCCGCTTACATCCAGTGTTCGATGTCCACACTTCACCGACTATAAAACGTAATGAGATTTTCGAAGTCATTGCCGCCGGCAGGAATCACTTTTCGCACGAGTTTCGTGCGCGCACCGCCGTTCGGGGGCATGGAGTCCGATGCATGGTCAGCGATGCTCTGATTGTGCGACTGGATTTGCGACGGGGTCTGCGGTATCGCTAGATTTCAACACTTTTGCGGTATTCAGTGGCAAGCGGTTCGACAGTTTGACGCCGATTCGGAAATATTCCTCAAGTTTTTTGCAGTTAACGCGAACGAGATTGAGTTCGCTCGAGATCTGCCGATCGAATTGGCATGAAAAACTTGGTAGTTCTCAAAACGATCCTTATGACGCTTCTAATCGTTTACTCGATATCGGCATCGGCTATGGGAATACGTTATAGGCCGGCACCAACCCCAACGCCAACCCCAGCGCCATCGCCAACGCCGACTCCAACTCCGCCACCAACTTCGAGCGTGAAGCCACTTTGGGAATCACAAAATGCGAATGGCAAGGAATGGACCACGCATGTATTCAACCAGCTGGATTCAATCGGCTCGAATCTCTTGGATATTGATCCCACGGATGCTTCGGAATTCTGTCCGCGATACTCCCAGTTCGCGACCTCGCAAAAGAAGGAGTTCTGGTCCTACCTTCTTTCTGCCATGGCGAAGTATGAGAGCTCGTTCAATCCCAACACCACCTATCGCGAAGCCTTTAAAGACGCCAAAGGTAACCAAGTGATCAGCCGCGGCTTACTTCAGCTCTCGATCGAGAGTAGTCAGGCCTACGGATGCGGGATCAAAGATCCTTTAGAGCTGCATGATCCGTACGTCAATTTGAGCTGCGGCATTCGGATTTTAAACCGTTGGATGGGGCGCGATGAAAGAATCGCCGGTAAGGTCGATGGCGCTTGGCGAGGAGGCGCCCGATATTGGTCGGTCCTGCGGACCACGTCGGGTTCCTACGCCAAGATTATCGGACTGACGAAGGCCATCGCAATTTGCCGGTAGGCGCGGACAAGTTCTTACCGGTTGACACTCTTGACACTGAAGTCCATGCGCGGGAACACAAGGCCGGCTCCGAAACCAACTTTGGGAGCGATCACGAACAAGCATCCACCGCGATTCACACCCGTCATTGCCGCAACATCGATGCCTATGCCTGGATCGATAGTGATGCCGGCCCCACGGCCCAAAAGCGGACCGCCGTAGCTGGCCCCATTGAGCGATTGAATACTGGTACCAGATGGGACGATGACGAACATCCATTTGTAGGAGAGCTCGATTTTGATTCCGCCGTTGCGAAAGTCGACGGTGATAAACTCTGGTAGAGTAATGAGCTGATCGGTTTCAGGCGATCTGAAAGTCGCATTGAGCTCCCAAGTGTCATGGTCTACGAAGAAAGCCCCGTTGAAACCACTGGTGTAGAGTATTCCGGAAATTGGTAAGATATCACTGCGTTTCTCGACGGACAGATTGGACTCAAGAATACCGATGATCGAATCCGCTTCTTTCTCGGAAATATTGTATTGGAGAAGAAGTGATCGTACTTCGTAGACTCGCATTTGCGCGTTGGCATTAGACATCACGAGGATCGAAGTGACTAAGAAGATGGCGATGGCGGCAAGAAAACGCATGGATACGCCAATAAGCTATTGTTGGCTCCCGTTCTCTATGCAAGCCGTGCCATGCGGGAATTGGAGTTCAAATTGACAAGGAATTTGACAGGTTCTCGGGTGTAAGGACCCTAACCTTTCAAATCGACAAAGAAAAATCCGGCGCATCTTTTGTAAGGGGCCATTCCCGGTTTTGTCCCAAGATTCTCGCCATTTTGGACAAAACGGTGATGATCTCTTTTCAAGAAGCGCGGTCGAGTGAGCTTGTCGTCTCCGGCGGCACTACGGATTCGGCAGGTTTTTGGGCGCGAGCTTCTGTCCAGGAAACAAGTGTCTTTTCGCTGAGACTGCGAAGTACTCGTTCCAATGGAACCGCTGGCCTTACTTTTAAAAGGCGAAAGCGATCAATAAAAGTAGTTTGTCCGGAGACAAATCGTTGAATGACGTCTTCACGTTGCTCAAAAATCTTTTGCAGCACCGCATATCGCAGAGTCGGCTCAGCCGCATAGAACAACCAGCGATTGATCAACCGATAGAAGCGTTGCCGTCTGAGCCACGGGCGTCGCATGCGTAATAAACCGTCGCGGGCACTCTGTGTGGTTAAATCCTCAAGCGTCGCGAGAAACTCGGCGATGCGAACGGTCTCGGCAACCGAACTGCCGAGGGTCGCATGAAAGTAACCGCCATAGCGTCCGATGGGAAGCGCTTCACCGCCGACACTCGCAGTGAGGTACGTTGATGTGAGAGGTAACGGTATAGCGCGTGCCTCTTCGCGAGTTTCTTTTTTAATCACCCAACCTTTGCGGTTGATGAAGCTTCGAATCGAGCGACAGATCCGCTCGCGATTGATCTCTGGAGTGTCGCTATAATAGATTTCACTGACTTGCAGACGCTTCTCACTCCAGGGTAGCAATTGGTAGTAGCGGAGGCCATCGAGTTGCGGACAGGTCGCATCGATCATCACAGGCGCTGTGAGTCCATGTGCTGATTCGAGTTCAACCTCAAGAGTGATCGACTTTTGATAACCCGCAAGAGTACCGGTGGCATTTTCTTGCTCCGGGCTTTCGGGGTTATTGTCAGGCGACTGGGCACCACTGGCGTCGAGCACGCAGCGAGCGGCGATGATGCGACCGTTTTCGAGCTCCACATGGGATTCACTTAATCGTGTCACTGGGCTATTGACATAAATGTCGTCACCGAGGCGTTCTTTCGCTACTCGGCGCAGATCTTCAGAGCGTATGGCGAAGCATCGACCTTGGCGAGTGCTTGCCAACCTCGGAAACTGATAGGAGCACTCGGTCCATTCCTTATCGATCAGGGGACTAAGCCAGGAAAGTGATTCAGAGTTACTGAGTTCCGATTCGTGAAAAAACCACGTCTGGTGACCTGCGAGTTTGTCAGCGGCATCGACAACGATGATATGTCGGTCCGGTTTAGTGGCGTGGAGTTTCAATGCGGTCAGGAGGCCTGCGAATCCACCGCCAACGATGACGACATCCGACCTGAGATCTTTCTGCTTCTGCCCGATAGGCTCCGCCATATGTCGATCAGCTCCAATCCGATTTAATGTAGGGAAACAGCCGCGCCAGGAACAAACACGACACTATTAACTTTGGTAAATCGCCTGCATTAAGTCAAATTTTACGAGGTCCGGCTGCGCAGCAGTTTGAACGTGACAAGAATCTGCTCCATGGCTAATCACTTGGGCAAGCCTAATCTCATCGACCCGAAGGAGACGTTGAAATGAGCGATTTTTCTTGGCGAAATTTCGATCTGCTGAATCCGACACCGGAACATAAGATGATCCGGGAGACGGTGCGCGAATTTGTCCAAACCGAGGTCGAGCCTCAGGCGTTGGAGCATGATCGGCAGGAAAAGTTCAATCTCCCCCTGTTTCGCAAGCTGGGTCAGTTGGGTCTTCTCGGCATTACCGTTCCGGAGCAGTATGGTGGAGCTGGTCAGGATGCCGTTGCGGCGGTGATCGCGCACGAGGAAATTTCGGCCTCCGACCCCGGCTTTGCCCTGGCTTACTTGGCACACTCCATGTTGTTCGTGAACAACCTGGCGGTAAATGGCTCGGAAGAGCAAAAAATAAAGTACCTTCCCAAGGTCTGCAGTGGCGAGCATGTCGGCTGCATGGCGATGTCTGAGCCCAACGTCGGTACCGACGTTTTGGGCCTTGAGACCACAGCGAAGATTGAAGGTTCTGAGTATGTGATCAACGGCCAAAAAATGTGGATCACTAATGGCTGTCTCGACGATGAAGGAACGGCAGCTGATCTCGTTTGGCTATATGCTAGGACTGGCGACAAAGACGGTAAACGACAAATCTCGACCTTTCTGATTGAAAAAGGGGCACCTGGATACCTGGTTGGACAAAAGATTCGCGATAAAACCGGTATGCGAGCTTCGAATACCGCAGAGTTGGTTTTTGCCAATTGCCGTGTGCCTAAATCAGCTTTAGTTGGTCATGAAGGTGAATCGGTTCATCATATGATGCGCAATTTGGAGCTGGAGCGGCTTACTCTTGCTGCGATGAGTCTTGGAATTGCTCGCCGCTCTCTCGAAGTGATGAATCGGTACGCAACTGAGCGCCATGCCTTTGGCAAGCCCCTGACGGCTTTTGGCCAAATCCAACGACATATCGCCGAGAGCTTTGCTGAATTCCGTGCCTGCCAGACTTATGTTTACGAGACCGCTCGCCGTATGGACCTGTACTCGGCCGGAAACCGTCTCGACTCCGATGGTGCCAAGCTCATCACTACGACATTGGCGAAAAATATCGCTGACCGGGCCATTCAGGTTTTGGGCGGCTACGGTTACGTGAGTGAATATGTGGTTGAACGCCTGTGGCGGGATGCAAAGCTTCTCGAAATCGGTGGTGGTACACTCGAGGCGCACCAAAAAAACATCACCCGCGATCTAGCGAAAAACCCCGGTGTGATTCTGAACTAATGTCCAAGAAAGATCCAGACAGATGCGTATTCTAATCACTGGAGCAACCGGTCTTATCGGCCGTGAAGTCGGCAAACGTCTTTCGGCCAAAGGGCATGAACTTGTGGT
>SXRI01000312.1 GCA_005793615.1 Bdellovibrionales bacterium | reverse complement strand
GTGATTTCTTGGATGACTTTTTTCGCATCACGAAATCATGCCTGAAACCGAGGATCAGTCAATTCCTATCAATGCCTCTTCTAGACGGCGTTTCATCAGGAAAATGATATCGTTTTCTCCCCTAAATTCCACGATGAGCCATAAATTAAATTAGTTGCATTCCAGATTGTGGTCGAAGTGATGGGAGTGCTACAGGTTGATGAACTAAAGAACTCAGCTCCTACTGGCGCTGAAAGTGTCACTGTTTGATTGGAGGCCGAGTTAGCAAAGTTGCCAGAGAAGTCCCGGTGCTCGATACGATAGGAGTAGCAGGTGTCTTTGACGATTATTCCAGGCCCCTGAAATACGAAGTACTTATCAGACACGGACTTCACGTCGATGGTGATGGCATTGGTGGCAAGTGGCAGGAAAGCACTGGTGTAAACAGTGGAGAGGTTAATCTGCGTGCCGATGGCAGCACTCGTGCGATAGTGAAAAACAAAGTCCGTCTGATTTGCCGGTAGGGTTAGGCTTTGCGCCGAGATCGGGCTCGTTTGCGATGAACAATTGCTTGCGTTGGAGAAAATCGTGGCGGCACTGGCTCCGGCGTTGATGCCAAAGGTAATCGAACTTGAATAGGACCGCGGCATATTGGCGTCATCGACAAGTCTTACGCGAAGCTCGCTACACTGGTTTTGCGCCATCGCTGATTGCGGCAGCGAAGACTTTATGATCTTGAGCTGAGTGGGCGGAGTACCGCTGGTACCATAAATTTCGGTCTCGTAACCACGTGCCAGACTGCCGTTGGCAGTGAAAGGGCAAATGACAAACAACGAGGTCGATATCTCGCTGGCCGGAAAGGCAACGGACAAACTTGCCTGTGGTGACTGCGCCACCGCGAGGTGAGGCAGGGTGCCAAACTTGTGACAGCTCATACCGTCGCGGTCGGAGCGATATGCATTGCGCTCGTTTTTCCCAATTCGATAAAGGCGCATACCTTGAATTTGTCCGCTCACGTCAGGTAGGTAAGTCCAACTCAAGGCAAGGGTGCCGCCAGAGTGTGAGGCCGAAATCATGGGTTGGCCAGGTGCGAACGATAGAAGTCCTGAAAAGCCAGGTCCGCTTTGAGTACCGTTGTTATCGAGAATTGCGGGCAAGAAACGCAAGTAATCCACCCACGCGGTGCCTGAGCAGTTCGCGAGCGTACTATCGCCACCTGTCGGCGTCAGATTGTTCGTTCCTGTTCCCGGAAAGACCAGATAGTTAAAAGGTGCTGTATTGGCGATACTACGACGAGTAAATGTAAAAGGAGTGCTGCCGTTGTAGCAAACTTTCTTAGTTGCTGCGCCGGGACCGAAATATCCCAGAAAGAGCTCCTCGGCCGACTCGAGACGATAAGTTGTCGGGCCGTCCATGGTGTATTGTTCATGACGATAGTTCTGCGGGATCGCTACTTTCAGAACTTGTGGCGAGGTCGCGAAATTGTTGAGTGACATCGGTCCACCAAAAAGCATGCTGCCATCGGCGAGCTCATAACGAAGTGGCACCTCTTTGAGGCCAAAGAACGAAAACCAACCGGCAAAGATGTCGGCATATTCCAAAACCATAGAGGGTTTACCCGGAGGTTCATATTTTATGGCGACTCGTCCCGAGGGGCCGATGCCAGTTGAATCAAGAATCCGTCCGGCAATAACACCACTGGCAAGACTGACTCCGCCGCCGATCTCCGCGATATTGATCTCAACGGACTCTTGGTCGGTAATGAGATCCTTGGTGGCATCACCATAGTAGAACGAACCGGAACTAGAGCCGGTGCCAGTGGAGGCCTGATAGACGGCGAGAACTTGTACGATTCTTGCGGGACCCTTTGGCACCATTACGGGAAATGCGGTCGGGGGAAGCGGTGCCGCGCAGGTGCCACACGGTGGATGACTATCCCAATTGAAGGTGATCGGACTCGGTATCCCTTGACCAGAGACATTGATGATCAGGTGTGCGAGATCCGCAGAGGTAAAGGTAAGCGTGCCATTGGGCTTTTGAGTTTTAGTGATTTGGTGCGGAACCGCGATTTGAATCGCAACTTGTTTCGATTCCTCTTTGCGCGTACAGGCCGTAGGAAGGAGAAGACTCAATATCAGTCCTATGGCGATCTTTCGACCGCTATTTATTCCACACACGTGCGCCTCCGCCCAAAGACATGACCAAAAACACAAAGATACAGGAGTATTAGACGTTCAACTTATCGGCATAAGGGCCGGCAAATTAAAGCAACGCGTTTACCGGTAAATATTCTGAAACTCTTGGCAAACGAGAAGCGGAACACTTCAGACGACAACTCGTTTTGCCAATCTGAATTTTAGCCTTGTGTCGCATTCTTAGATTCCTATCGTCAACACGACAAATTTCTCAGCACGAATGTCGCAAGAATTTGGCAATCTGAATAGGACAGACAACGGGCTAATAAGTTGGAGTCGTGTAGAGGGGCGGTTTCTATGGATTCGACGCAAAAAAGACATTTTGGGTACCTAGCAAAGGTCATGGGTGTACTCGCTCTGAGCAGCGTCGGGAGTTCGGCGTGGGCCGGCGAGAAGACGGCGCTCAACGATGCATTGAGTGAGGCGTTTAAGGATCAGGCCCAAACTCAAGTGCGATTGAATCTTAACGACGAATCGCACCGTCAGTTTCGGGTTGAGGAAGTTGAACGCAACGAGCGTATTGTTGTTGATCCGAATCTCGACAAACTTGAGGATTGACCGAAGCCCTGGTCTTTAGACTTGGTCGTGTTTACTTGTCGCGAAATTTGCCGAAAAGTAAAGCATGGAACAGAATAAACCGCCTACCTCTGATCAAACGCCCAAACAAGAGTCGCAACAAGAGTCGCCGTACGATGTGAGCGAGCTCTTCGTATCACGCACTGATAAGCGCGGGGTGATTAACGCCGGCAATAAGGTTTTCGTGCGGGTCTCTAACTACACGAGCGAGGACTTGCTCGGTAGCCCGCATAATATTATTCGTCATCCCGACATTCCAAAAGCAGTGTTTAAGCTTCTTTGGGACACTATCAAATCCGGAAAAGAAATCGCGGCCTATGTAAAGAACCGCGCCGCCGACGGCCGTTTCTACTGGGTCTTAGCGACTGTTTATCCGACGCAAGAAGGCTATCTTTCGATTCGGTTGAAGCCAACCTCTCCTCTCAAGGATACCGTAGCCAGTATTTACGCCGAGGTGCTGGCGGTAGAGAAAGAAAAAGGCATGGAGGCGGGGTTTGAACATCTCGTCAAAATGGTTCGTAACGCCGGCTTTCCGGCTTATGACGATTTCATGCAGCTCGCACTAAAAACCGAGCTCGGCGCGCGCGACGAGGCTCTCTTGGTGTCGCCGGTGACTTACCGACCGCTAAGAGCCAGTAATGTGCGCGAGCATCTTCTCAATGAGATGTGGGAGAGTGCGGTCAACGCCGCCGATGGTCTCCGTGAATCCAGCGGTCGCTTGTCTGACTTGGGTGAACTTAAAGAAGCTTGTGGGGATCGAATCAAGGCACTGGCGCCGGTTTGTGAAAAATTGGAAAGCCTTGCCGTGAACATGTTCATCTCGGCGCACAAGCTTGGCAAAGATGGGAGTTCGCTCGCGATTGTCGCCAATTCTTTCCGCTCGGCAACCTCACAGGTTGTCAGTAGCTTCGAGCAAGTTCAGAAGTGTTCGGAGTTTGTTTTGCGCGAGAGCGGTAACGTCGGCATTGATATATCATTGGCGCGCGTTCAGGCGGAAATGTTGCTGTTTAATATCGGTGAGATCGCGGCTGACCTTCGCAGTGGTCGGAAAATCACCGCGAGTGAACAGGACGCCATGTTAAACGAGTTCGGTCTATTGCTGAGTCTTGTGCAGAGTTACTTTTTGCGTCATAAGAAGCAGATCATGGAGTTTCACGAGACCTTGGTCGACCTTCGACGTTCGTCGGAAAACTTGCACCAGCTGATGGTGCGCCTCGATCTTATCCGCACGGGCGGTAAACTTGAAGGATCGCGTTCGAATGAAATCACCGAACTCTTCCGGCCGTTTGTCGCGGATATGGCGAATTTCGTTCGCGCCATCGATGCGCCGGTTGGTACTCTGCTGCGAACGCTCGATACCGTTGAAGATGCGATATCGCGCACGATCTCGTGCACCAATCGCATGGACTACGTGGTCGAGGAGATGCAGGTGATCTGGCGCACTTTCCGTGAGCAAAATCGCCGCCATCACTTGGTACAATCGGCCTAAAGCAATTCTTAAACTAGTCCAAACGCCGATCGAAATTGCCGGTTTTTTCGCCGAAGATAAACCATGGCAATTGATCTGGAACTCGTAGGATTTTTCCGTGATGAGGCGTTGGATGCGAAATTCGGACCAAGGCGCCCGACCAAATCGGTTCCATTCCGCCCGGTCATTTCGGTTCGATGGCGCCCGGGTAAATCGGATCAATCCGCCCGGCCCGCAGCCTAATTGTTAGGCAAGTGACGCGAAACAACATGT
>SXRI01000311.1 GCA_005793615.1 Bdellovibrionales bacterium | reverse complement strand
GGTTTTTTGAAAGTTAGTGATGAAAGTCTGATTTTCAGATGCCGAAGCCGGCTGCCGTTGCGCCTCTTTTTGGTTGAGGTCGTTAAAGGCGTTATCGAGTGCGTATTGGTAGGCGGCCGATGCGCTTGGTTCGCTCGATTCGGCAGACTTCATCGCGTTAGTGGCGCAGCCGACTTGCCAGATCGCCAGCGTTGTCGTCATCACTGTTGCTATCACTAAAGTTGTTTTGACTCTCGGAAACTTCATTTCGTTTACTCCGCATCCACCGTGATTTGCACGGCATGGTTAGCCATATACCTGACCCAATCGTACTCGATCATAACCAGTTTCTTGGTGTAGGGGGCGTTGGCTTTTGGGTTTTTAGGATCGTAACGATAAACTGGACCTGTTTTATCGGCGTAGATCGAATCGCGTACGTAGAACACCCCCTTTGGATGACAGCCACCGCCTCGTTCATAGGCACGCATGGTTTTTTCATACACTTCAGTTGATTTTCTCATCAACAACGGCTCTTCAGGGGGGAGAGTCGGCGGCTCCGGCTGAGGACTGGGTTCGTCTGAGGAGGGGTTTTTCATGTGCTCAAGGAACTTGTGTACGAATTGGCAATTCAGATTGTCGGCTTCGTCGTCATAACCAACGATGACAGCGGCGTGCCAGTAGCCAAAGTGATTATAGAGCACCTGTACCGGTGCTTGGTTTTCATTGAGCGCTGTTTTGATGCGTTCGATGATGTCATCTGGCATGACCCCGGTGTTCCACTGATTTGAATCCGGATCGGCATAGATCACTTCACGGCGAAAGTTCGGAACCTTGACCATTTTTTTGGTCGACATTTTCTTGCGTTCATCGATCCAGTTGTACTGGGTTCCGAATTTGGCGTCTTTAGTTTTGGCTTTCGCTTTGACGTAGTCACCTTCTTCGTCTTGTTTGAACCAACCTTTGGTAAAGCGGTAATCGATATTGCGTGGCACATAGTCAGCGGCGTTGAAAAGGTAAATGGAATCCGTTTTCCAGTTCTCGACGCCCGCCTTATCTGAAACGTCTTTGGCGAAATTCATTAAATAGCGTTCGCTGAGGTCGATCGGTCCATCGGGTTTGCGTGAGAGTTTGGGGTTCAGCCGCGCCAACCACATTTCGGCGATTCCGGTGAGCGACATGTAGAGGCAGCTTCCGGCTTCATCCTGATCCGGCGAGCGCAGCACATAAGGAACGATCGAATTAAATCCCGGCGGCAAAGTCTGCGGCCCGGTTTTGCGCGGTGTCTCGTCGGGAGTCCCGTCTGATGAGTCGTCAGCATCATCGTAAGAGAGAACTGAAATCGTGACAGGAGCGCGCCCCTCAGTGGGGCTGTTGGGGTACTTCGTACCGGGAATCATCTGTGTTTGCGGTTTTGCATGAACAACCAATGCGCAAAAGACGACTGCGAAAATCAAACCCATCACGGAAAACACACGCATCCTGACAACCCCCTCCGAGAAAAAATGTATCTCATAACTCTAGCGGTTTTTACTCAACGGTGAAGCATTTTTAGGAAAGTGGATTGCCCTAGGGGAGCGCCGCGGCACCAGGAGCAAAGGGACTTAGAAAGAGGCAAAGAAAAACGCGGGCCTGTCGGGGGTCCCGCGTGCATTTACCGTATTGAGTGGCCTATGTCTTTAGGCCGGTATTTCGGGACGTATTCTCTAGATCGCGTGCTTGAAACCGACCGCAAGGATAGTTCCGAAGACTGCGAGCCAGAGCAAAGTTCCTGTCCATTCCGTGACGATCAAAATCATTTGCGAACCTCCTTGTTCCGATCTCAGGCAGCTACCTACTCTGATCAACCGATCAGCTTGAGCGCTACTTGAGAGATATTGTTCGCCTGCGCCAGAGTCGCAACACCCGCTTGTGTGAGGATGTTGTTACGAACCATTTCACTCGACTCAGCAGCGACATCAGCATCGCGGATCCGGCTGTTTGCGGCCGAGAGGTTCTCGTCGGCAACAGCGAGGTTCGCGGTTGTTGATGACAGCCGGTTCTGCATAGCACCAAAGTTCGCGCGAATCGCGTTCACGGAAACCATCGCGCTATCGACGGCATCGATGCTTGTCTGTGCGGCTTCTTTGGTAGCGACGTTTTCCGCCACTACACCGAGAGCCTCGAGACTTGCGTTCGCTGCCGAGGCGTTGAACGAGATCCGGTCTTTGAAAGCATCGTTATGCGTTCCGACCTGGATATCGATTTCACCACCTGTGCCGTTTAGCAGATCTCGTCCGTTGAACTGAGTCACTTCCGAGATCCGCTGAATTTCCGACTTGAGCTGTTGGTACTCCGTATCCATGAACTTACGTTCGGTATCACCGAGCGTGTCCGAGGCCGATTGGACCGCCAAGTCTCTTAGGCGGATCATCATGTTCGACACTTCGTTCAGACCGCCTTCCGCCACCTGCACAAGGGAGATACCATCATTGGCGTTCCGCGATGCCTGTCTCAGACCGCGGATCTGACCTTTGAGGTTCTCGCTGATCGCGAGACCGGCAGCGTCGTCGGCCGCCTGGTTGATACGATAACCCGAGCTTAATCTCGCTAAGCTCGTCATCGTTCCCCTTTGTGTGAACGAAATGTTCTTCTGGGCGTTGAGTGACGCCACGTTTGTTGAAATACGTAGACCCATCTATCCTCCTTGCATATCTCAATCCTCCTTGATCGTTGCCTTCCATTGGCTACGGGCACGTCATGTGCCGCGGTTAATTAAAAAATACCTAATGGCTCATCGGGAGACGGATCGCGCGGGCTGAGTCTAGATTTTTATCAGAATGCGACAGCGAAGGCTGGACCTTGGTCGAGGGGGCCGTGAGTTGGGCGATTTTCGCCCTTTGGCCTTATAGCAGTTTCGTCGTAAAGGCGTAGCCGGTTTGTTCGGGATCGATGCCGTCGGGACGAATCTTGGTGTCGGCGAGCAGGGGATACATAAAGAAGTTCACCTTCTCGAAGTTATAGCCTTCGAGTTTAAAATCGCGAGCAAAATTATAAGCGACCCAGGTGCCCTCCCAGGAGCCAAAGAATCTCTCGCGCAGTTCTTTTACCCTGGAATCCTTGGCCGAAAGATTCTCTTCCAAAATAAATTTACGGACGTCGGCAGGATCAACGGGGATCCAGCCTTTTTTCGCGACCGAGTAGTATTCGGCACGGCAATGTTGCGCTTTCGAATTATCGCCCTCTTTACCGAGAGATTTCGAGATCATCGACGCGGCCACTCGCTGACCGAATACTTCACGCGCCGGGATACCGCTGGCTCGAGCCAGCCCCACGAACAAGGAATTCAAATCCGCACATTTACCACTGAGATTTCCTGATAAAAGCAACGTCTTCACGTCACCGAGCCCACAGCCGCGGGTTGAGGGATCACGAAAGGTATTGTCGACGATCCAATTAAAGATCGCTTTGGCCTTTTGATCCGGAGTCTTCAGTCCTACGGTGATTTTGTCCGCAGTTTCTTTGACGATGCCATCGATTTGTACGTGGTCGGTGGGCTGAAGAAAGCGTTGATAGTCGGAGAAATCAGGGCTAACCCCATCGCGATCTTGAACTTCGATGATGTTGACGATTCTTAGAATCGGTTCTTTTACTTTTTCCCAGCGGGCATAAACCACCGGAGCCGGGTGGTTACTATCGCCCGAAACTCGCACGATCGTCGCATTACCGCTAAATTCACGTGAGATCAGGCGCTGATAAGGGGCGGTTTCTAGTGGTGTCGGGATCCAAAGTTCAATCAGAGTCTGGGCTTGCGTCTGGGCTTGCGTCTGGGCCTGTGCCTTGGGGCGAAATTCTTGCACGAACTCCACACGGCGAACAGCCGATTTTACTGCCGATTGAGCGGCCATTTTGCCGGCGGTCTGAGAAGCCAATTGAGCAGACGGAGCCGCAAATGCGCAGTGTGAACTCAGCAAAGTAAAAAAAGCGAACCACCGCAGATCAAACACTAGGCACCTCCGGGAACGAGAATCAAAGGACGTTTGATTCTCGTTTATCCAGGAGAAGTCACGTCAAGACAAGTGGCAATTTTTTTCCAGCAACGACAGTGCCGGCGGTAGCGGTC
>SXRI01000310.1 GCA_005793615.1 Bdellovibrionales bacterium | reverse complement strand
TGATCAACGGTTTGGCCGACGCTAACTGCAATCGTGGTGGTGACGGACAGTTCGTGATGCCTGAGGTTTTGACTGCGCCAGGTCTAATCTATACGGCCTACAAATGCGATGACGGAACCATGCCCTTTATGGTCGAACATTCGATTTACAGTGACTTGGATCAGACCCAGGTCGCGGCGTTCGATCCTGATAACCTCTATAGGAACCTGGCTAATGGCGAGCCTGAGGCGACAAGTGAGTTTCACTCAACCCTGGGATTCGAGAAAAATCCTTGGTGTATGGGCTATGTCGGCGTTAAGGCTGAAACCAAGACACACAAACCATTTTCCCCTTTCGGCGCACCCATTACGCTTGAGGCGCGGGCTTTCGCGCAGCCCTTTGGCGGTCGTATCGGGCCTTGGTACAAATCAAACTGGACGCGTGGATCCGCGACTTCAGACAGTGGTGAGCGAGTTGACCCACTGACTTCTCCCCGACTCAACGCAGATGGCAGTATTGACACCGGAACCATGGGTTCAAGGGCGCCAAATTATTCGCGCTATCCAGGTGATACCCTTGGCCTGACCTCGGAGATTTCGATGGGTGCGCAGAATTCAATCATTCGCTCCTATGCGCCGCCCAAGGCTAAGAGCGAACGTTTGAGTTTAGAATGGTACGCAAGATTCGGTGCGATACCGACGACTGGTGATTTGATGGCAGGCAGCAGTGATCCTACCTTGCCGTTGAGAAGGGCAGAGCTTTCTTCAGTGACGCCAGATCTCTTCGACGCCACCTATTATTCGATCGATCCCGAGTACACGCTGAATTACGTCAACAATCCGGAGCGTTTTGCAAGCGCCCGACCGGTATTTGGGCAGAAGGTTGTGCAGATTCCTGATGCCGGTGGTAATTTGCAGGCCAATATTTCGTCGAATATCGCAAGTCAGATCACACAATCGGTAGGTGGTGGTCTCGACGCCACAGTTTTGCCTAAACTGTACTACGTGATTCGAAACTGGGCTCATCTCTTAACCGGATGGGTGGCACAAACGGTCTTGAACTACAATTTTCCAGTCGAAGCATTTGGCAAGTGTCAGGAGACCGCGGATCCATCGGTCATGATACCCGGAAAGTGCTCGGCGGGTGGACGCACAGGTTACTCCGTACGCTTGATCTCAGGGGCTCATTTGAGCGCCGAGACCTGGAACGTGGGCGGCGAAGGCGGAAGTGCCGGCTCGATTTTAAATCCGCCGCCAGCCGACTTTTGAAATCTAATCACTTTGGTTAAAGCTCAGGTTGAATTTGACTGTTTACAAATGAGACAGCCGTCAGCTGGGTGGATAGGTCTTGAAAACTCCACAGAAATTTCAAGAAATTCCCTACTAACGTCCTAAAGTGAGGCTCTGGTTCTTCCGATGAGAAAGTACGTCGGGGGATACATGAAAAACATTGGTCGCCAGTTTTTGATTGAGCTTCGCCGTCGAAACATTTTGTTGGCAGTGGTGATACTTGTGGCTCTGTTTGCGATTCTGGGAGTTAGCCCCACCACCTGGGCGGATGGCGATAAATATTACATTAGCAACTATGGTAATGGTGGAAATTATGGTGATCTCACCAGCAAAGCTAACGATGAGTGTGATGAAGGAATAGCTCTGGTGCAATCGGCATGCGGCGGATCAGGAATGTCGAGCCAAGGATTAAACCCTCAGCAACAGCAACAGTCGCAGGGCTTACAGAACCAGGCGAACCAAACCGGTCAATCAGGTCAAGGTAATCAGGCACAGGCAAAGGCCTGTAAGAACGCCGCGAATCTCTCGGGAATTATGGGCGCATTGTCAGCTTTGAAGGGCGGTGCCTGTCTATATGCGGTCTCGAACTGTCGTGAAGCATGTGGTGTTCAAAATCACTCGGAGTCAGTTGAGAACATGCATGCGATCAATACCGAAGTGGACCTGCAGGGCGGACAACCGATGGAGGATTTTTCCGTTCCCAAGGAAAAATATGCCAACAAAACGGGACAGACGTCGCACATGAAACGTATGGCGAGACTCTGCAGTGCCTATGCGCCAAGTGCGGGTGCTGCGTTTGCACAAGCTGCTGCAGGCATTGCATCGATGCTCATGTCAAACGACTGCAATCAGCAGGCGGCCACGCAACAGACCCCGGCACCACAGCAAACGCCAATGGATTGTAACAACCCTCAATTCGCGCAAACCAATATTCAATGTATCTGTGCTAAGGATCCAAAGAGTTCGTTTTGTACGAAAGCACCAGATATGCCTGGTGGCCTTGGTTACACGGCAGCTTCCGGCGGCCCTGTGGCGCCCTCTTCGGGTATCGATGGCCCCATTGGTGATGGTGTGCCGCTTGGCGACTTCGGCGGGCAGAGCAAGTCCGCGAGCGGAAGCCAAGAGATGGGCGGCGGTGGCGGCGGTGGCGGAATGGGCGGCGGTGGCCGTGGCGCTGGCGCGGGCGGAACCGGTGACGGCAGTGGCGATGGTCGCTCCAATGTACCAACGGGTGTGATTCAAGGAACAGCCGGTGGCTCAGGCAGCGGAGCTGGTGGTGGCGGTTTCGGTAGCGGCGGCGGCGGAGCTGGTGCAAAAGGTGGCGGTGGCCGCTCGAAAGATGGATTTAATATTAAAGATTTTCTTCCAAAGTCTTCCGGACGAAACATCGCGGGTATGTCGATCTCAGCTAAAGATGGAATCACTGGGCCGATGGGGCCTTCGATTTTCGAGAAAGTAACTCGCCAATATCAATACCAGCGTCGCAATATGCTTCAGGACCGTTAAGCGCAGATGATCTGGTTAGCGCAGGGGCCAGTGGCCTCCGCGCCGGGCATGACAACAATATTTTCCATAACCTGTCCGCTGGCCGCCAAACGGGAGCCATCACCGAGAACCGCAAATCCCTTGAGGTGAACATTGGCATCAATGATGGAATCAGTCCCTCGCAAAATAAAAGCGGAGCCGCGAAATTCGAGGCGCGTTTTCTTAGACCAAAACCGGGCGCAGATCTTTACTAGTGCCTGAGAGTCCGGGCGGTCGGTTTCGATCAGAAGTTGCATGGCTTCTTCACTGGCGCTAAGAAAATTTTGTGGGTTCCCGGTTTCATACCAAGTGAAATCGCCGACGACGACGCGAACTTCTTCTCCCTTGGCGATACCCTTGGCCAAAGCATCGTAGAGAATATTGCTTTCGCCTTCGGGTAAATAGGAAAAAATCCGATCATTGAGGAGAAGCAATCCAATATAATGGTAACCCCGCAATCCAGGGTAGGCCTTATCTGTCTTGGCAAAGCCATGAACGCGACCATTTGAGTCAGCCCAAACACCGCCGAATTGATGACCGACTTCAGGGTGCTCCATCACCAAAATAGTAGCAAGAGAACCGTGTTTGCGGTGCTCATCATAAAATTTTCTCATGATATGAGGGTCGTGCGGCAGTATCACCTCGTCGCCGTTGCACACAAGAAAACTGCCACCACCCTCTAGCAAATTGCGCGCCTTCCAGATGCCGCCTCCGCTGCCAAGCGGAGACTCCGCTTCGTGAGAGAAGGTCACGGGATAGTTGGCGCCGGGAATTTGTCGAGCTAATTTCTCAATCTGCTCGGGCTTGTAGTGAGTGTTGAGAACAAGCGATGAGATCTCGAGCTCTTCCATTAGTGAGATTGGATAATAAAAGAGCGGTATATTTAAAAAGGGAACCGCTGGTTTTGCGAGTTTATCGGTAATGGGGCGGAGTCTGGTGCCGAGTCCGGCGGTGAGCATCATCGCCTTCATTGCGGCCGCTCAAAAACTGCGTTCAAAGACGCCATGGTCGCTCAAGATATCGAAAAAGGAACGATACTCGTCAAAGGTTTGTAAACTCCGTTTTACTGTCTGCAGAGTAGGCCCGAGATATTTCAAATAACGAGTGTCAGAGCGAAGGTTGAAGAAACTCGCAAAACTACCGCAAGCCTTGAAACAGCGTTGGATCGTCTGAATTTCGTAAACGCGCATGAATTTCTCTAACGAGGGATCATCAAGTTTATACGTAGCTTGAAGGTCGTGGCGTTTATCGAGGTAATAACCGATCAGTTCACGGGCGATGGGCTCTTCCATGTTCACGTAAGAATCGCGCAGCAGGCTGACTAAATCGTACTGAACTGGCCCCATGCGCGCATCTTGAAAATCAATGACGCGAACTTTACCCAATTTAATCATCACATTGCGTGAGTGATAGTCCCGATGGGCGATGAACTTGGGTTCCGCGTGAAGAAGTTCACAGATCTTCAGGAAAACTCTGTCGAGTTCACGGCGTTCGACTTCCGAGATTTTGATCTCACAAAGCTTCACCAGTAAATGCTCACGCCCATAATTCATTTCCCAAAGAAGTTTCTCGACATCAAAGGCGACCTTAAAGGCCGTGCATTGGTCTTGCGCCTGCGCGTTTCGGTCGAAACTCGCCGGGTAGTGCATTTTGATCAGTTCGTCGATTGTTTGCCGGTAAAAAGGAAGAGCCATTTGTTGACTCTGGTTTTCCCAGAATTTTCGTTCGAGAGTCAGATCTCCGAGATCTTCAAGTAGAACTAGACCTTTGTCTGGTGCTTTGGCTATTACCGTAGGCACCGCGACGGCGTGTTTGGCGAAATGATCGCGAACACTCAAGAACGGGTAATGGCCGTCGTCGGTGAATGGCTCCCAGGACATGAGAACCCAGGACTCATGTCCTGATACCACACGAAAATATCGTCGCGCACTCGCATCGCCGGCGAGCGGAAAGATTTCGAAATTGAAATTGCCAAGCATAGCGCCGAGTGTTTCGGTTAACTCCGCGCTCGCTTCCGGACCAAGCGGCGTCATTCTTCTAGGCTGACAAAGATCCGAGCAAAAGGCAATGGTTGAGCTCGCCAATCAATGAAGCATTCAATGCAGCGATCAATGTAACGTCGGGGGCCGAGGTTGAAATTGATAAATGTTCATCGGGGCAGGAGTCACGCTAATACCAAATCGCGAAAGCGCGGCCTCGCGCGCACGCTCAAGGATAAAGCGTAGGCTCGCATCAATGAGATCGCTCGTGACCTGTTTTCCGGTGCGCTCGGTCCAATCAAGGCGCGAAACACAGAAACTATCCAAGAGTCTGGTCAAGACACGGCCCTCAGCGCGAGCCCGCTCGACAGGAATTCGAAGTCCTGCAACGATCTGTGGCATCTCGTCGGTCGGTTGGATTGCAAGGTATTGGGCAAGGTGTATCTGCTGAGATGCGCTCAATGACGCGAGATCCGCGATATAAAGCGTGACACCGCCGAGTGCTTTGAGCGATTCAACGGATTCAAGGATGTCAGGGGCAAGATTTTCGAGGGCGACAAACGCCCAGCGCGCCGACATTTCATGAATTTCATGCGCGATTCTGTGAAGAGGAAATCCATCAGGAATTTCGATTAACAAAGAGAGTTTGGATAGGGCCGTATCCAGGGATACCGGTTTTTCAGGAAGATCATAGACCTTTTCGACATCGAATTCTTCTCTGAGCCGTGCCGGGCGAAGGGGAACAACATTGTTTTGTCGATCGACTAACTGTAATCGCTCGTGGAGAGTGCGAAGATTACCCGCACGTTCTGAACGCTCAAGCGAACTTTCGAGAATCAACGTTAGCAGCTCCGCAAGCTGCAAAAGTTGCGCGGGATTCGCTCCCTGCCAATCCGAAACAACCACAAGACCTGCAAATGATCCGTGCAGATTGACCGGAAAACCAAACCGACCATTCGCATCGCCTTGAATATAGCGTGGGCGATCCGCGCGCTGGTCTCGCAGAGGTTCAAGGTCTTGCGTATTCCATTGAGTGCCCAAAATAGAAGCCTCTGGTACGAATTCAAGATGACAGTTCGTTAGACCTGTAAAGATGCGATTTACTTTGGCAAACACATCGTTCATGACTGTTTCGATCATTGCTTCTCCCGTTCTCCGCGCACGTACAACGTCACACACGGTGGGGCTTTTCAAGACGCGTGCCCAAAAGCGGAAGACAGAAAAACAAATAATTTCATGCGGTTATGATTTTGGTAACAGGAGTGAAAACCGTTAGAATGTTACCATCTAGGTAATTTTTCTCAAGAATTCATCAAATGAGAAATGAAGGGAGCGCTCATTGGGGTCGGTTACGAGGCATGACGATAGTCGACGAGAACAAGAGAAATATCGTCCTCGCGCTCACTGGGGACCTGAAGCGAGAGGACCTTGGCGATCACGGAGTTAAGTGCTTTTTCGGAGGACTCGGCACGAGTGTCCTTGAGTAGACGTTCTAAGCGTCTTAAACCCAGTTGCCGTTGACCGCTGGTCTCGAGTTCGTAGAGTCCGTCGGTAAACAATGCGATACGGTCGCCGGGCAAAAGCTTGTAGGTTTGGTGGCCGACGCCGAGTTCGCTGGATCCAAGCCAGCTGCCTATTTCCGCAACATGATCCACTTCGCCAGAGGCGTGAATCACAAGCATCGGCGGTGCGCCGGCCGACCAGTACTCAATTTCGCCTTTAGTAAGATTGATTTCAAATGCGTTCATCGAGAGAAGATATTCTTCGGCCGCCAGCTCAAAGAGGGTGCGATTAAGGAGATTAAGAAAATCGGGAATGCAACGCTGGTCACCACGTAGAGATTTAAAGGCATGATAGACACCACTTACCGCCGCAGAGATCATGGCAGCTCCCGCCCCGTGACCAGTCACGTCTCCCATGATGACAGTGAAAACAGAGCGAGCGGGATTGTAATCGTACCACCACCAATCACCACCGGATTGATTGGCAGCCTTGTAGAACGAGGCCATCTTTATATTATCAACACTAACAGTGTTCTTTTTGGGCAAAATCAAAGATTGAACGGCGCTGGTGACCTCGAGATCCTTCCGCATCGCCTGGTTTTCAATTTCGATGTTGGTATTGCGAGTGGTCTCGACGGCGATGGCAATATGATTCGCCAGAGCCGTGACTATCTCAAGATCGGCTTCGGTAAAGATGCCTTTGGCAAGAGTGCTGTCGAGGTAAAGAACTCCCAGTAATCTATCACGAAACATCACCGGTACGGCCAAAATACTACGCAGGTTGTGGGCGACAATACTTTGCGCGCCAAGAACTTCACCCTCATCCGTGCCGCTAACAATAATCGCCTGGCGCTCGGTGCAAACTTTTTTGACAACCGTGCTGCTATAACCCTTGAGCTCCGTAAGGTCAGATTTTTCACCGTCGCGTCCACTACGCATTTTTAGCTCGGCGGGTGCTTGAGGATCGAAGTCGAATAAAAATGCGCGCTCGGCGCCGAGTACGCTTATCAACTCATCGAGAATTGCCTTCGCCTGTTGCTGTGGATCCAAACTCGAGGCCGACGCGAGATTTATCTGCAGAAGCACATCCGCGTTTCGCTCAGCGGTCAACAGTCGGCCATAGTTTCCACGCTTACCGCTGTCTTTGGTGGAATGCGAGTCTTTGCCGATACTTTCACCAAGAGCTAAGTTGCCGCTGGTGGAGGCTGGTAAAACGACGCCAAAGTCTCTGCTGATCTGTCTCATCATGGGCATCCAACCATTATCGAAGGCGAGCTGCAGAGCCCGTTTGGCCTCGAGTTGCTTGGTAGAATCATCGTTGAGAGCTTGAGCTATACGGGCGCGCTCTCGGGTCACAATCCATAGAGCCCATTGGTTATCACTCTTAAGGGCAAGTTTTTCCGCTTTCAGCAGACTGCGTAGAGCACGGCGGTGCTTTCCCAAGATCGAAAGCCAGGCGCCTTTAAGGGCATAATGAAGACAGAGATGCAGTGGTGTGAGCGCGTTCGGAAAACCCGATCGACGGACCAAAACCGCCAATGACTTGAGGTATTTTTCTCTTTCTGGCGAAGAGAGCGTACTGCGTAGCTGCTCAACCCGCGCAAAACCCATAACAGCAAACCGGTTTCGCGTGTGGTAGAGGTTAACGCCAAGACTGCCTAAGGTATCGATTGCTCGCTCGAGTTCAGCGCCGTACTCCTCAGTAACGAGGCAACTCTGGATCAAATAGGTTTGGAAAAAAGTCGCACACATTCGTGACTCACCAGCCGATTGCGGGAGTTTTCGCTGCACCTGAAGTGCTTTCGCCGCCTCAGAGGCATCACCGAGAATTTGATGACTGAGAAACAAACTTGAGTATATGGAATGGAGCATTCCGAGATCGCCAGCCTGTTGGAGAATCGGCATGGCTTCGTGAACAAAGGCGAGATTCTCGCGCACTTTGCCGGCGACGATCTTATGAAGTCGATGTCCGATGGCCGCGGTTTTGTCCCAGGCAGAACTGTATCTTAGCACCTTTGGATAAGCGTCTAAAATCATCTTGTAGCTGCGCTGAACATCGCCCGCGAATTCGGTCGCCACGGAATGATAGAGTTCGCAGTAGGCGACCGTCTCCTGATCGCCGAGCTGATGGGCCATATCCGTTGCAAGTCTACCGTGTTTTTCCGCCGTACCTTTGAGTCCTGAAAACCCCATCAGCATGCTGTAATAAACATGTGCCTTGGCGGTTTCGGTGCAGGTGCCAAGAAACTGTACGTTATGCAGTTCTCGTATGACTGAATGAAAAAATAATAGCTCATCGCCTAAGACGTAGCCGAGATAGTTCATCGAGGAGTTGATCTTCGAGATTAGTTTTCGTCGCTGGCGCTCATCACCAGTGGCCCGGCCATAGCCGATCTTGCTGCGAATGCGGAACTCGGCAGAAAGCCAATGCCACAAAATCGACAAAAATGAGAGAAACATCGATCTGGGAAAGGGAGCCTTAAGCAATCGAAGTGCCGTATAAAAATCCTCTTTTGCCATCGCATAGTAGCCACCCGAACCGCGTGCCAAACCCAGAAGGTAATAGAGAGGCGCGCGTTCATTCGGCAGGCTGACTTTTTCGAGCGCGACCGATAGATGTTGTACGGCTTCTTCCTGGCGTCCAATACGCGTGAATGCCAAACCGATAAGTTCGTGAAGGCGACTGAGGTCACGGGGCGTGAGCGACAGAGTTTTTGCTGCCTCCAATGCCCGATGTAAGAATTCGACGGCTTCTTCATTGGAAAAGTTGTCGAGCGCATGCGTACCGGCAAGGAGGCTAGTCTGGAAGACCTTCGCCATATTGTTCTCGCGAAAACCGAGAAAAAAATGTCGTGCCCGCGCGTAAAGGTACTGTGGCGAGTCCCAAGCCAAACGTTCAAGGGTGTCGGCGATGAGCTGATGGATCTCCTTGAGCTGCTGATCGCCATTTGCCTGAAGCAAGGCTTCATTCACGCGATCGTGAACGAAGGCGTAGCCACGAGTTGTCTTTTCGATGAGCGCGTTTTGCAGACCATCAAAGAGCGCGCGATTAATGGATTCTCGAGATTGACCGGAGGCCTCGAGCAAAAGTTCCTGTTCAAATTCAAAGCCTATAACCGCCGCTGTTGACAGAACTTGGGCTGAACCAATGGAGAGTGTCGCCACGCGATCGATGAGAAGTTGAATGATGTCGTCGGGCAACTGAATTTCGCGAAAGTGCCGACTGTCGAAGATCCATTTATTTTCAGTGGGCTTGAGCACGCCTCGATCGATCAATGCTCGCAGATATTCGCCGACGGCAAAAGGATTGCCATTGGCTTTTCCCGCAAGACTAGTACTCCGACAAGAAAGTTTCTAGCCGTTTTTTAGAGCCCGCTTCTTCGCGGGTTTGACTCTTTGCAGTAGCAACATGTTTTTGTTCTCGATTATCCATTCAAATTCCTCGCCTTTTTCGATCTCGAAACTC
>SXRI01000309.1 GCA_005793615.1 Bdellovibrionales bacterium | reverse complement strand
GTGATGTGAAGCGCTGCCATTGCTTTGAGGTACGGATCAAAATTCACGAAAGTCGCGAAGACTAGGGCGGTGGCGGCACCGATCTTGCGCCATAGCAAGAGGCAGCAAGTGAAGCTCACGGCAAAAAATAGTGCCGCGTGTGGGATGCGGAAATAAATCGGATCAGCGTTTTGCAAAAGCTTTGGTAAAAGCGCTCCCCACCACATCGCAAGCGGTGGGTGATCGACAAACTGGAACGGATCGCGCTCCGCCAAAAAACGCATTCCCCAATCCCAAAACGTCGGTTCGTCGATGGTGATGCCGACGTTTACAACCTGAAGAAGAACTGTGTAGAGACCGTAGGCGTGAAGCGTTAACGCGCCTAAAAAAATCGCTGCCGGTTTAAACGGTCGCCACTTGGTCATCTCGCCTTCGCGAATTCGCGGATCTGGTCGCTCATGTAACGCAGCATCGGCTCGGTCAAGCCAGGGTACACACCGATCCAGAAGGTGTTATTCATCACACGGTCCGTGTTTTCAAGACCGCCACAGACACGGTAGGCGTCAGTGCCGCGGATCGAATCAAAAGCTGGGTGACGGAGTAAATTGCCGGCAAAGAGCATGCGTGTTTGGATCTTGCGACTCTCGAGGAATTTGGTGAGATCGGTGCGCGTAAATCCGGCGCCTTCTTTGACTGTCAAGAGGAAGCCGAACCAGCTTGGCTCGGAGTTCGGAGTGGCTTTTGGAAATACGAATTTATTTTCGAGCCCGTTCAATGCTTCGCGTAGATACGCGAAGTTTTGGCGACGTGCGGAAGTAAATGCGGAAAGTTTATCGAGCTGGATAGTTCCGATCGACGCCTGCAGATCGGTAGCTTTGAGGTTATATCCGAAATGGCTATAGATATACTTATGGTCATAGCCCTGCGGAAGTTCACCAAGCTTCCAGTCGAAACGTTTTTTGCATGTATTGTCTTTACCTGACGGGCACCAGCAATCGCGTCCCCAGTCGCGTATCGATTCGGCGGCGCGCTTCAGGAGTGGGTTTGACGTATACACGGCACCGCCTTCGCCCATGGTGAGGTGGTGCGGAGGGTAAAAGCTCGAAGTGGCAATGTCGCCGAAAGTTCCGGTCATTTTACCATTGTAAAGAGAACCAAGCGCATCGCAGTTGTCTTCGACCAGCCACAGATCGTGTCTTTTGCAGAAAGCCGAGACTTCGTCGAGGCGAAATGGATTACCGAGAGTGTGGGCTACCATCACCACTTTGGTGCGTGGCGAAAGCGCCTGTTCGAGTTTGCTGATATCGATATTGTAGGTGCCGTCCTCAACGGTGATGTCGACGAAGACCGGTACCGCACCGAATTGGAGGGCGGGTGTGACCGTCGTCGGAAAGCCCGCGGCTACGGTAATGACCTCATCGCCTCGCTGAACACGGCGTTCTTTAAGGAGAGGCGAGGTGAGAGCATTGAATGCCACGAGGTTTGCCGATGAACCGGAGTTGACCAGGAGCGCGTATTTTACGCCGAGGGTTTGCGCGAACTTTTTTTCGAACTCGTCGGTGAAGCGCCCCGAGGTCAGCCAGAAGTCCAATGAAGAATCCATGAGATTCATCATTTCGCGCTCATCGAAGACTCGGCCGGCGTAACTGATATTGGATTGACCCGGCACGAACTCAGCTTGCTGTTTCGGGCGGTGGATGAGTTGATAGTATTCTTTGGTCAAATCTTTGATTTTTGTACGCAGTTCATCTTCGCGAGATACGGCGCTTGAATTATCAGTCATGATTTATCCTTATTTGCAGCGCCGGTGATTAAATCCGCGCTGCGGTGTAGTCTTTGATTTGTTTCTGCGTGAGCGAGCGTAGGGAGGCAGTGCTTCCAGACTGGCCGACTTCAAGGTAGGTGCCGTACCACTCGGCGGATTTTTGCAGAGCAGTTTCCAAGTTCCAGCGCGGTTGCCAGTTCAGACGAGTTCTGGCTTTTGTGCAATCGAGACGCAGGAAGCGGGCCTCGTGTGGCTGTGGATTCTTATCGACCTCCCAGTTGAATCCGCCAGGAAGAAATTTCGAAAAGAGTGTGAGCACCTCTTCGACCGAGCGACAATCGGCAATTTCAGGTCCGAAATTAAACGACTCCGCGAAACTAGCACCGTCGGATGCGCAAAGACGTTGCGCGAGAACCAAATATCCGCTGAGCGATTCGAGCACGTGTTGCCAGGGGCGCACGGCTTTTGGGCTTCGGATCGTCATTTTACCATTGTTGCCGCGGCAGCGGATGGTGTCGGGTATCAAGCGATCACGCGCCCAATCGCCGCCACCGATGACGTTTCCGGCTCGCGCGCTTGCAGTGCGGGCAGCTGTCGGAAACGAGCGGCGCATCGAGGCCACGACAATTTCGGCGCAGGCTTTACTCGCGGAATAGGGGTCATGCCCGCCGAGAGACTGATCTTCGGTGAAGGGCAAATTCGATTCGGGGTTTTCGTAAACTTTATCGGTTGTGACCATGACTGCGGCTTTCACCGATGAACAGACGCGAATCGCATCCATCATATTGGCAGTACCGATGGCGTTAGTTTCAAAAGTACCAACAGGGTCTTGATAAGAGTCCCGCACCAAAGGTTGCGCCGCCAAATGCAGAACGATTTCCGGAGCAAATTCGAGAAGAGTCTCGCGCAATTCCACGCGCGAACGAATGTCTCCGATGTGGCTTTGCATGCGGTCTTGAAGTCCGAGAATATTAAAATGCGCTGGTGTCTGGTCGGGTGCGAGTGAATAACCCATTGGCACTGCGCCGAGGTCCAGAAGCCATTCAGAAAGCCATGAACCTTTAAATCCGGTGTGCCCAGTGATGAAAACTCTCTTGTCGCGCCAGAAGCCGGCATCAATCATACCGATGCTCATTGCCACGACTTCCATGGGGCTTTGCCTGACTTCCACAGATCTTCAAGCAGAAGCTTGTCGCGCATCGTATCCATCGCTTGCCAGAACCCGTGATGAAAGTGTGCGCGCAGCTGGCCATCGTGTGCCATGCGTTCGAGAGGGTCACGCTCCCATATTGTCGTGTCGCCATCGATATAGTCGATGGCTTTCGGCTTAAGTACAAAGAACCCGCCGTTGATGACACCGCCGTCACCCGCCGGTTTCTCGACGAAGCTGGTCACTATATCGCCTTGACAGCTGATCATGCCGAAGCGGCCAGGAGGTTGAGTGGCGGTGATCGTTGCGACCTTGCCGTGTGTACGATGAAACTTGATCGAGGCCGCGATGTCGATATCGCCGACGCCGTCGCCGTAAGTGAAACAGAAATCTTCATCGCCGATAAACTCACGAACGCGTTTCAGACGCCCGCCGGTCATCGTTGCTTCACCGGTGTCGACGACTGTGACTCGCCAGGGTTCGGCGTAGTTCGCGTGAACCTCTTGCTTATTGGCGCGCATATCGAAGGTCACATCCGAATTATGTAAATAGTAGTTAGCGAAGTATTCCTTGATCACATAGGCCTTATAACCACAGCAGATGATGAAATCGTTGATGCCGTGAGAGGAATACATCTTCATGATGTGCCAAAGAATGGGCTTGCCGCCGACTTCCACCATTGGCTTCGGTTTTAAGATGCTCTCTTCGCTAATGCGTGTGCCGAGTCCACCGGCCAGGATGACTGCTTTCATTCGCTTCACTTTCCGAATCTAAGTTTAAGGAGCGTAATAACATAAGTAACAATGAATGCCACGAGACTGCGTTTGCTCTCGCCGAACATTCGTTTTTTGAAGGTGAATGGCACTTCAAAAATTGTGATTTTGAAGCGTCGATTGAGTTTGAATAAGATCTCCTCGATAATGTCGAAATTTTCACAGCGGAGTGAAAGGTCTTTCATCTGCTCAGTTCTGTAAAGTTTGAAACTATTCGAAACATCCTTACATTTTATTCCCAGGACAAGAGAGTAAACGATATTCACAATTCGACTCATGAGAATCAACACCCACGGATTCTCGGTGTCGCCGCCGCTGATGTAGCGCGAGGCGCCAACGACATCATACTGTCCACGAAACTTAATGAGTTCAGGTAAATATTCGGGGGTGTGTGAACCGTCGGCGTCCATAAACAGCAGATATTTTCCTCTTGCCTGTGCGATCGCCGTACGCACAGCATCGCCGTACATATTTCCACCGCGTCGGCGTTCGCAACGAACGTGGTTTGTGGAACAGGCGTCGGCAGTGTTGTCGAGTGGGTTTTCGGTATCAACGATCACGATTTCAAAGGAAAGACCAGTGCCATTGAGCACTTTATTCAGGCGCGGCAGCAGGATGCGCAAGTTCTCTTCTTCACGATAGGCGGGAATAGCGACTGTCAGTTCGGGAGATTCAGAGGCCATGGCTCTCCCGCACCCATGCGATCATCTTACGCAGTCCTTGCTCTTTGGTGAGCTCCGGTTTCCAGCCGAAGAGGCGCATAGCTTTGGCGTTATTAGCGACAAAAATCTTTTGATCGCTGACCCGCCACGGTGTTTCGCGGAATTTTAGCTTCACGTCTAGTTCAGCCTCGAGAAAGTTGAATAGTTCAATTAGCGAAATCGAGTTAGTCATGCCGCCACCAATATTGAAGGCCTGGCCTTTTATCTCATCGATCTTCGCTAATGCTTTGAAGTAGCAACTGATCAGATCGTCGGCGAATAGGACGTCGCGAACCTGTTTACCGTTACCGGCAATGGTAAAGGGTTCACTTGTCGGACGGCTCTTAGCTTCGAGCGCTTTCAACGTGAACCAACCGACCCAGCCTTGATCAAAAGTCGAGAATTGTCTTCCGCCGAAGATCGATGAATGCCGAAAAACGACAGTCTTCAGTCCATAGATACGATTGTAGTCAAGCATGTATTGATCGGCGGCTCCCTTTGAACACCCGTAGGGTGACTGAAAGTTGAGTGGAAGAAACTCGTCGAACCCTTCTGGTGCCTCTGGGCAAGCGTAACGAGTGGGTTTTTCCTCAAACTTCAAATGACCAAAGTCGCCATAAACTTTATTTGTTGATGAAAAAATAACTGCGGCGTTCGGGCATTCATGGCGAATAGCTTCAAGTACATTAAAGCCACCGACAGCGTTGGTTTCGAAATCGAGACGCGGGTTTTCGATCGACGTAGTCATCGCCACCTGACCGGCAAGGTGAAAAACAGCCTCAGGTTTGAAGTTGGCGAAGGCCTCGCGGGTTGCTTTGGCGTCAGCGGTCGAGGCTTTGATAAAATTGAAATGTCCGCCGAGGGTACGTAACCATTCGAGGTTTTGTTCCGCACCAGTGCGACATAAGTTATCGAAAACAAGAAGTTCATGCCCGCGTTTAAGGACTTCAGAGGCCAAGTTTGACCCCAGAAAACCACAGCCGCCCGTGATCAAAAATCTCAATCGAGACTCCCCAAAAAGTGACCTTTTTTCAATCGCACTATTCAACAACAAGTGCTTGCTGGCGGCAATCATTTTGAGGCGAGACTAGAACTAGAGTCCCTTGCAGGAAAGGGGAACAGAAATGCGAGATCTCATGAATCAGAGCGGCCGCGTTAGGGTCTGGGCCTTGCGTTCTGCCGCAATCAACTCACCGAGGCCGGCAGTTAAGCCCAGAGTCGGCGGTGGGGGCGAAAGCATCTTGGTCCCTTCTTCCAAAGGGGCAACTTCCGACCCTGTGGATCGCTGCGGCAGCTTGCCAAATTCAAGCCTGGTGAGGTCTTGACCCGTTAACTCGGCAATCAGTGTGGCAAGCTCACGAATACGGATCGTATCGGGACCTTGGAGGCGCACGAGTCCACGTACATCAATTGTGCCGTCAATCATAGCGACAATCGTACGCACCAAATCGTCGATGTAAATAAAGTTTCTCTCCTGTTTGCCGTCTGAGAGTGGAATTTGCTCCTTCGTGAACAGCAGTTTTCGCGTCAACCAAGTAGGGAACTTACTCCCGGCATCGCCCGGTCCGTAAAAATGATCAAGGATCAGGTTGATGTAGTTGTTTTCATGAATTCGAGCATTGAGGCAGTTGCGAAATTCGCGTTTGGTAGCAGCGTAATGGTTGAGATCAGGACGAAGCACGGAATCGATGTTGAGAAAGAGTGCTGACCTTTGGACGGCGAAATCCAATAACAGGTTTGGCAGAACGACATTTGCTTCGCAAATCTGAACTTCACTTTCTCCGTTACGGCCATAACAAGTGCCGGCGTGAATAATGACATTGAAGTTGGTTTTGGTGGTCGTTAGGTCGGAATAAGAAATTGAGTCCCCTGCTGGCTTGTGACTTAAGCGAGTGATTCGGTGGTTGGGGGCATTGAGTACCTGGAAAAGTCTCTCGCCGAGGTAACCATGAGATCCAGTAAGAAGTATTGAGGCCACTAATCAATTTCCTTTGGTTGCCGGCGAATTCATAGGTTAGTGAGATTGCCTTGCGTGATTTCGGAGGTGGAGCGTGCGGCCCGTGGCGTGCGAGTGATTCGCTTGAGGCGAAATTTGAAAATGGCATTGATGTAGGTGAACGGGTCTCGATAAAAGTTAATTTTCTTACCCTCATCAAAGCTACGCGAGCGATAAGAGACTGGCACTTCAAGAGGAGTGTAGCCGAGGCGCACGAGTTTCGCGACCAGTTCCCAATCGAAATCAAAGCGATTCGATTCGAAATTGACTCCGCGGATGCATTCACTCAAGAAAACCTTGTACATCGTTGTGGGATCAGTAAGACGGGTGCGGTAGACGACGTTGAAGAGCCAATGAAAAAAGCCACCGCCGAAATTCATGATCGCGGCGGTAAGCGGGTTTTTCTCAAATTTCCGAATTTTCCAATGCCCCGCCGAAAGATGGCGCGACCCCAATACAAAATCGGCATGGCCATCGAGGATGGGCTGCAGGAGCGCGGGGTAGTCGGAGACATCGTATTCAAGGTCAGCATCTTGAATGAGAATGATCTGGCCGGTCGCGCGCTCAAGTCCGGCACGAACCGCAAAACCCTTTCCACGTGGTGCTTCTTGCAAAATGATTTGAACGCTGGCATCGGACGGTGCGTCTGTGAGGAGTCGACGATAAAAGGTCTCTACCTTCGCTCGACTTCCATCGGTGGAGTTACTTTCTACTAAAACCAATTCTTTTTTTAGGCCTGAAGGTAATGGTTGATTCAAGACCGCATCGAGAAGCTCGGTGATCGTCGCGCCTTCGTTAAAAACCGGAATAATGATTGAAACTGTTTTAATCACCGAATGATGCTTTCCCGCTGAATTTGGTTGTTAAGAGTTTCGACTGCAAAGCCACAGAAGCGAAGTCGTCTTAGAATTGACGCCAGCATCCGCACGATCCTTCATTGATAATAACCGTGGTGAATGGGTTTTGATCAATCCGTACCCCTCCTCATTAGTGGCGGCTTGCCCATGAATTTATAACTTTAGGAATTGTAGGACGTCACTCTTGAAAGCATTTCGAAGTTCCCCTTGGATATCAGAGGGGTGTCATATTTAGCTAATGACACCTAATGTCAGATTAGGGTTTCGACGCAATTAGAGCTTTCGAAACTGCAAGCCAATGCAAAAATTTGCATGCCATACAGGAATTAGCAGCGGGAAGTAGCTACGTTTTCGCTGGTTCCAGGGCATCCGTGTAAGTTCCGCCAGAATCTCGTCACATCGATTAATGTGTTCGGCTTTCATGATCGGTCGATAATCCATGCCGAAGTTCTTTCGAAAGAGGCGTGCCGAGGTCATTTCACGCGCGATCTCATAGGCCCATCCACCTTCACAAGGAATAACGGTCTCAAAGGAGCCACCCGGAGTAAGAAGTCTGTTGATTTCGCCCAAGGCTCGAGGCAGATCCGGCAAATGCTCGAGCACGTGAATAGCAATGATGCGTTCGAAACTGTGTGGCGGGAACGGCAGCTCGCTCTGAATATCTCCCTGAAAGCAATGGTACTGTGGATACTTGCTCTTGAGCTGCTCTGTCCACTCTTGCCGGTACTCGAGCATTGAATATTCTTGAGCAGAGGTGTCTTCCCATTTCACGTGCTCACCAAGCCCGGCGCCAACTTCAAGGGTGCGAGGTTTTCGCCCGGATTGAGGTTGAAAGAGCTTAGCCGGAAAACCGTGATTAAAATTCTCGACCATGCCGTATTTGTTTGGCAGAAGCTCGTGCCAGAGCTTCATCCACTTTTCACGGGCGACAAGTTGCTCCTGGCTGAGCTGGGGTATGGTTTTTGGCCACGTGTTGTTTAGTTTTTGAGTTGCTTCGTGGGGTGAGTTAGTCATGAA
Organism: Bdellovibrionales bacterium; assembly: GCA_005793615.1. Lineage (GTDB taxonomy): Bacteria > Bdellovibrionota > Bdellovibrionia > Bdellovibrionales > JAMPXM01 > SXRI01. Next base: position 5,391 of record SXRI01000309.1, on the reverse strand, counting down.
AGTCATTGAGTTAATCTACCTTTTTTGAGGGAAAATGGTAGGTTAACTCGTTACGTACCGTGTCCACAGACCCAACCTTACGAAAGGTCTCTTTTTCTTCGTGATCGCCATCATTATCATCAACTATCGCAAGAGTGACCTCACTGTGCGGCTTTGCCAGACGCTTACCCGAGTGCGGCGCGCGAAAAGTGAGCTTAGCGTGGTCATCGTTGATAACGGTTCCGACGAAGGAAGTCGTGCGGTGCTCGAAGGGGCGAAAGCCACGGGCCTTGCGATCGAGACTCTTTCTGAACAGACCAATTGGGGATATCTTGGTGGAGCGCGCTGCGGTCTAAAGGCGATCGAGCGCTGGGAGGTGGCCCCCGATTGGGTGATCGTTTCGAACTCCGATATTGAGTTCGATGAACCTCATTTTTTGGAAAACTTGGAGTCGTTGCTGGATCCTGAGATTGGAGTGGTAGCGCCGTCTATTTTGTCAGGCATTTCCCATAAGAATCAAAACCCCTATATGGTGGTTAGGCCTCGAGCGCAGCGCATGCATTTTCTCAAGTGGGTGTTTCGCTTCAAGGTAACCTGCTTTCTTTACCAAATGGCCGGACTTCTCAAGAGTCTTGCCAAACGGCAGCTTGAGTCGCCGGTGGCGGAACCGATGACGGAGACGACGCCGGGCCCGGGGGGCGAGCGAAGGGATCCGGCCCGTGCCATTTACGCCCCGCATGGCTCGTTTATGATTTTTTCGCGCCGTTATTTTGAGCGCGGCGGAAATCTCGAACATAAACCATTTTTATTTGGTGAAGAAGTGACCGTCGCTGAAAACTGCCGGCGCTTGGGTCTCAAGGTTTGGTACGAGCCCTCGTTGGTGGTCTCGCACGCCGATCACGGCACCATGGGGTGGATTCCAAGCGACCTGATGCTTCGTTGTCAGCGCGAAGCCAGCGCCTTTTGCGCCGACACGTACTTTCCACTTTAACGTAGGTTTTTGCCGTGTCGGTTGGCGGTTCCGTCCGTCGGTCACCAGAAACGCTCATTTCAATTGAATCAACTTTCGAACAATCGGCACGTCTTGCATTGCGCCTAAGCCGCCACGCCCCCGGTTTGAAAACCCGGGTTAAGGATGACCCCCAAACCTTTAAAGGAGGGGGCCATGAATAACAACAGTACTTGTTGTTCATTTCGGTCGCGGACGAGAAAACTTGAGCGCGTTATTGTCGTTACGACGATGATCTTGCGACTCCTGGTTTATCTGTTGCAGATCTGGTCGTTAATCTAGGGTTTAGGGGCGCCGACTGTGGGCTTTCCACTCGATGGGGGCGTGGCACCTTGAGCTTGTGCGTGTGGGTCAGGCGCCAAAAATAGCGGGCAAAACATCTATCAACTCATCTAGTTTTTCAATAACCATCGAGTGGCGGCGGGGTTCTGCGACAAACTCAAGTGACTGGATCGCATCGAAACCGAGACTGGTTGAGCCGACAATATCCATTTCGTAGTTGTCGCCGATGAACAGGCACTCGCTCGGTTGCACGCCACCGGCGAACTCAAGCGCACGGCGGAACATCACCGGGTTTGGTTTTTCGTAGCCCACTTCTTCACTGGTGACGATGAAGTCAAAGTGCTGCCAACGAGGATCACAGGCTGCGAGTTTCGCGCTCTGCATAGCGGCGGTTTCATTAGAAACGATGCCGATTACGCCGGCGATCGCCCGCAATCGCGCAAACAATCGATCTCGTTCGAGAGCTTGCCAAGAGTCGCCGATCGCTTGTGTGACCGCGGTTTCGTAGACGTCGACGATCTCAAGGTGGCGCAGCGGGGTATATTCTTGGCCAATCTCGAGATAGCGCTTGAAATAAAGGCGACGAGAGCGAGTTGCCGGGTACCCCGGAGGGCAGATCGCTTTGACTTCGGCTCGCGCCTGAAGGTAGCGCTCGTCATCGGGTTCAATGCCGAGCGCTTTCATGCCGATATCGTAAGCATGCGACGAAGGAACTAAAGTGTCGTCGAGATCAAAAAGTAAAACCTTCTTGATCACCGAACCGCACTCTCCCACTTGGTCTGATGGGCTTGCAGTGAGGGGTGCGACACGAGCAAGTGCCAGACCACCGCTGCGAGGCCTTCGGTGTGCGGGGTGATGCGATCTTTGTAGAGCGGTGGAATTACCAAGCAGGCATCGCCCGCTTTTTTGGTGTAGCCACCGTCTTTACCGACGATGCCAAAAACACTGGCGCCGACTTCTTTAGCGAGATCGATCGAACGGATCAAATTCACCGAAATGTTCGCCTCTTTATTGCCGCCGCCAACTGAAAAGATCAGCAGTGCATCTTTAGCGTTGATGCGCGAGCCTTTAAGCCAACCCGCGAGGCTGGTTTCCCAGCCATCGTCGTTGATACGCGCCGTGAGTTCAGAAACGTTATCGGTTGGCGCATAAGCCTCAAGTCCGCAGATTTTGCGGAAGTCATTGACCGCGTGGCTAGCGTGACCGGCTGAACCGCCAACTCCCAAAATAAAGAGTCGGCCGCCGCGGGCGCGCACGTCTGCGAGTTTTACCGCGAGTTTTTCGATCTCGGCCACATCAAGTTGCTGCAAGAGTGCTATCGATTCAGTGAGAAAATGGCTGCTGAAAGAGTCTGCGTGTGTGCTTGGGCTCATAGCGAATACCCCGCAGCGACCGCGTCGTTACGGAACATGCGCACGGTATCGAGGCTCAAAGTCGCGAGGTCTTTACCGAACATCGACATTTTTTTGATGAACTCAGGTGCGACCGTGATGATGTCGCAACCGACTTGATCGGCCTCAACGATGTTATAGGCTTCACGGCATGACGCCCACAGAAGTTCCATCTTCGGATCAGCCGAGCGGCAGATTTCGCGAGCCGCGGCCATGATGGGTTTAGGATCGCGACCGGTGTCGGCGATACGACCTGCAAAGACCGAAACCACACTCGGAGCGCCACCTTTAAGGGCATTCGCTGTGTGGATCACTTGTTCAATAGTGAGGATGGCGGTGACGTTCAGTTTAATGCCCTGGTGCGAGAGTTCTTGAATGAGCGGTACGGTCGACAAACCTTCGGTATTGGTGATCGGGATTTTAACGTAAACGTTATCGGCCCATTTCGCGATCGCCAGCGCCTGGCGCTTCATCTCCGCGAGATCGTCGGTGAAGACCTCAAATGAAATCGGTTTATCCTTAATGTCTTTGAGAATTGCGTGACAGAATTCGGAGTAGTTGGCGATGCCCGCTTTTTTCATCAAGGTCGGGTTGGTCGTCAGGCCCTTGATCAAGGGGTTTTTCGCCATTTCGAGCATCGACGCGTGATCGGCGCCATCCGAATAAACTTTCACCTTTAAATTTGTCGTGCTCATGCCAAATGACTCCTTGCGAATAAGGGGTTTAAGTTGAAGTTATAACTTCAGAAAACTTTGAAAGTCACTGCGGAAGGCAGCCTGAAATTCGCTTAAAGCTTCAGGCGAACCAATCTCCCAAAAGCGGGTCGATACCGGAACTCCAAGTACCTGACCGGCTTGGGCGAGCTCCGTCAATGGTTCAGCCAAATCAAACGGGGCTTCTTGCTCTGGCGGAAAGGCTTCGATCGCTTTGCGGCGCAGCGCCAAGAATCCATAATCAATATACGACCACTCTGGCAGTGGCGACTTCTTATCGTACAGGGCCTTGTCGCCCACCAGGGTAGCATTGCAGGTATGCCCAGGTACGGTGTTCTTAAAAAGGGTCATCGCCGCTTGTGCCCATGGCGCCTCGGCAAATCTGCGCAAAAACAGCGGTACATCGACACTTAAGACCGTGTCGCCATACGTTACAGCCAGGATGTCGAATGGGAGATCAAGCTTTGGGTCAAGGGCTGCGCGCACAGCGCCGCCAGTGCCGAGAGGTGACTGACCATCATCGATATAGGAGATTTCAAGGTTCCAGCGCGCTCCGTTTCCGCAATACTGTCGGATCTGCTCGCCAAGATGACCAATGCCGAGAACGACGCGCTTAAAGCCGTGGCTTGCCACCCATTTGAGGTGAACATCAGCGAAGACCATCGACTCGGTGACCGGCTGCAAGTACTTGGGCCGATCAAAGGCGAGGTGTTTAAGACGCGTGGCCTTACCGCCAGCAAGAATCAAGAGCGGGATGTCGGTCGGCTTCGAAGTCATTTCAATACCATCGGTGGTCAATTGAGTTTTTCTGCTGACGTTTCATCTGCTAGTGTTTCATTTGGCGTGCGGTCGAAGGGGCTTGCGCCCATTCCGGTTTCGTGGTCGCCGTACCAGCGGGGATGATCTTTAGCGCCGTGCTGCAGCCGCCGTGAGCTTTGGTAAATATCTTCGACTAGCGACAATGCCCTTACTGCGTCTTCGAGGCCGCCATTGACATGTAAATGCCGGCGAATCGCGCCAAGAAAATTCTCGTTTTCAAGGAGCCAAGATTGGTCGTCTTTCGAGAATGTGATCTCTTCGCTTTCAGGCGGGCCCATTTCGGGCTTCATGCGGTGAATAAGGAGGCGCTCAGTACCGTAGGAGCGACCAAGACCGAGCCACTGGTACTTGCATCGACGCGTATAAACTTCGAAGCGAAACTCGTTCTTCCACTCGGTCGAGGAAACGTGAAAGGTAAAAGTCGCGCCGGATTCAGGCGAACGTAAAATCGCCCAGGTGTTGTCGTCGACCGGCATATTCCAGAAATGCGTGCGCGTGTAGCCCGCGACCACGTCGAGATCCGGAATCAGCACTGCCCCGAGATCGAGCACGTGCACGCCCTGATCAAGAAGTTCGCCGCCGCCGCCGAGTTCAATCTTGGCGCGCCACTCGTTCTCAAAGCCGACGCGCGCCCCGTTTCCGTATTGCGCACGTATGAACATGATCGGGTCGGCGGGATCCTTGGCGAGTTCTTCATGCAGGCGTTCAAAGGCCGGATGAAAGCGGTGATTGAAACCAATCTTGATGATGCGGCCATGCGGATTCTTGAGTTGTTCAAGTTCGCGTATCGAGCGTGCCGCCGGTTTTTCCACTAAAATATGCAGTCCCTTGTTGAGGCAAGCTTGCGCGAGCGGCACGAGCTCCGAATTGATCGCTGCGATGATAACAGCCTCAAGTCCCGGGGTCGCAAGAAACTCTTCGAGTGTCGCGGCCACTTTGGTGGTTCCGTGAGTTCCGCCAAGTTTCTCGGCCAGACGCTGCGCGCGCTCATGATTGATGTCGAAACAAGTGCTGATCTGAACGCCAACCGGTAATTGCAAGCATCGACGTTCGCCGATCACACCGCAACCGATAACGCCCCAATGGGTACCATGAGGTAATGACATTATGTGTTCTCCTCGAAAAGACCTGGTTCAGATTGCAAATAGCGCACGGTCTCGCGCACCGCTTGCTCGAGTGTACGTTTTGTCGACCAGCC
>SXRI01000308.1 GCA_005793615.1 Bdellovibrionales bacterium | reverse complement strand
TTTTCAATTTAGTCTTACGATTGAACTGGGGAGAACGCAAAAAATCAAGGTGCGGAGCCAAACCACAACATGTATCGATCAGTCGATGCGTCAGAATTGAGCTATTCAATGCCATCCTGATTTTGCCACCCTGATTTGATGATAATGTAGCTGAAAAATCGCTGAAAAAATCACTTATGTCGGTAAAGGATAAGGCCATTGGTCGGATCGTAGGGAGAAACACCTACTGTCACCCGGTCACCCACAACAACCCGAATATTAAAACGGCGCATTTTTCCGCAAAGACGCGCCACGATCTCAACTTCGTTGTCGAGTTTTACTTTGTACAAACCGCCCGCGCCGGCATCTACTATTTTGCCTTCGAGCTGTGCTAGATCGTCTTTCGCCATTTGTCAGGTCGCTCCGAGTGCTCGTGAATAGGCAAATGGATAATGCAGAAATACCCCTCCGTCCACTACTTTATATCCTCTAAGAAGACTTATAGTTGGCGATAAGAACCTTGACCCCGTCCTTGAAAAGAACCTCAAGTCGATTGTTCTGACTCGACAATACGTAACCCCACCCCAAAACCTTATGCATCAAAGGCGTGCGAGCCTCATAGTTTTCGGACATCTTATAAGGTAATGGTTTTATACCCTTGGCTTTGTCAAAAAAGGCCTGCCACTGGCCCTCGATATCGCCGCCGCGATCAAATTTAATCTCATCGCGCTTACGTTTCTTTTCAGACTTCTCACCGGGGTCAGCAGCCGCTTGAGCAGAGGCAGAAAGACCAGCGGGTGCTTCACTGTCGACTTCGTCAGTAGCATCCTCAGCCGCCTCGGCCTTATCAGCATCTTCGGCTTCTTCCTCTTCGGCTACCACAGCCAATTCTGGGTCCGCATCGATTTCTTCCATATCTTCGGCAAACTCGATCGCCCCATCATCTAGATCGACTTCTTCTTGCTCAATCTCGACGGGTTCAGCACGCGTCCCACCACGCAGCGCACTAGGTTTCAGCTTGGCCGGCGCCTGAGACTTTGTCTTCGCCACTGCCTTCTCTGCTTTAATGGCAGGTTTCGGCGCCGCTTTAACAGCCGGTTTAGCGGCTGGCTTCACGCTCACCTTTGCAGCAGGTTTTGCAGGTTCAGCACTCTTCACCGCCTTGGTGACCGCCTTTACAACCGCACTGAGAGCTGCCTTAACCCCACCCTTTGGAGCCTCCTTAAGAGGTTCTTTGCTTTTCTTGGTCGGTTTAGCTGCTACTTTAGTGGGCACCTTGCCAACAGCCTTTACGGCCTTTGCTGGCACCGAGCTTACCTTGGCCGACTTAGCAGCTTTCACCGCCTTGACGGATTTGTCGGCTCCCTTTGCAGCTTTTCCTGATGTCACTGGTTTTGCGGGTTTTGCGGGTTTTGGCATTTCCACTCCGTTAGCCGGGGACTTAATGATTTCGACGGTAAGATAATCTGAACTTGAAGACAAGCCATAACTCCGTCTTCGAATTCTGATGACCTTGTTACCTTGAGCTAAACTGAAAACCTAATATGTTTGTCAAAGCGCGCTGCATAATCATTTGTTATGACAAGCCCTCTATTGATAGCTCAGAATGGTCCGAGAATAGGGAGACAAGACTTCGTGGTGATTTCAACAAAACCCGTTTCATGCGCCGAAATCAAAAACCGCTTTCCACAGTACTTTCTCGACTCCGTCGGTGATCTCAGTCGCAGCATTCGAAAAATCGCATCTCCTGAAAATGCGGATCCAGAATCAGCCCTGTTTCTGGCAACGCCTAAAGCTGTCGCTGAAGGATTTAAAACGCAGGCGCCCGTTTGGGTCGTAAATCCCAAGGCTCGTGTCGAGGCAGAAGCGCAGCGTGGGGAGCGCACGATACTCATTGCCAACAATGTCGAACTCGCCATGGCTCTGGTCATTAATGAGTACTTCTTACGCACCCCATACACCAATTCGCACGTTCCAAACATTCACCCCCGGGCCATCATTCATGACAGCGCCGAGCTTGCCAGTGATGTCCGTGTCGGCCCCGGCGCATTTATTGGCGCCCATGTGAAACTCGCGCGCGGCGTGTTTATCGGCGCCAATTCAGTGATTGAAGACGAAACCAGCATCGATGAAGACACCGTGATTCATCCACTGGTTTTCATCGGTCACTCGACTGTTATCGGCAAACGTTGCGAGATTCATCCGCAATGTTGTGTTGGCAAAGAAGGCTATGGCTACGCTCATGATGAGAAATTCAATCACACGAAGATTCCTCATCAAGGGCGGGTTGTGCTTGAAGATGATGTTCACATCGGCGGCAACTGTACGATTGATCGTGGCACTTTCACCGAAACACGCCTCGAAAAAGGACTACGCCTCGACAACCAAGTCCATATTGCTCACAATTGCCGCTTCGGCCGTAACTCCCTGATCACCGCAGGCTTTGCCACTGCGGGATCTACCAAAGTAGGCGCTAACTTTGTCACCGGCGGAAAAACCGTAACCGCCGGACATCTGGAAATTTGCGACAATGTACAGATCGCCGGTGTTTCAGCCGTCAGTAAAGACATTACCGAACCCGGCCAATACGGCGGCAATCCGTTAATGCCCCTGCAACAGCACTTGAAAATGAAAGCCGCCATGGTTCACCTTGCAGACATGCGTAAGCAGCTTAATTCGGTACTCAAGAAACTCGGAATAAACGAAGGCTAAGACTGTAAAGAGCGGCGCCAGCGGCGGAAGGCACTAACGCCTTCATTTACTTGTTAGTGCCATTGAGCTGCCGCGGTCCAAACGGCTTAGGTACCAGCTCCCGGAAAGAGTGGACCGATTTGAAGCCACGCGTATTGGCAATCCATATCCACGTGTCGTCAGTGAAAAACTCCGCCATTACCTGTAAACAAAAGCCACAAGGAAATGCGGGTTCATTCGCATCGGTGACAACAACGATGTCGGTAAACTCAGTCTCTCCCTCGGAGACAGCTTTGACGATCGCGGTGCGCTCGGCACAAATCGTTCCTCCGTAGCTACAATTTTCAACGTTGCAACCCGCGAAGATCTTACCTGTCGTTGTCAAAAGTCCGGCCCCGACTCGAAATTTAGAATACGGCGCGTGCGCGGCCTTGCGCGCCTCGACGGCGGCCTTGAATGCACGCCTGACGGCCACTGAGGGCAAAATAGTCGGCGTGGATTTTGAAGTCGTGGATCTTGACGAAGAGGCGGTTTTTCTCATTTTTCTAAGTCTCCGCGATAGTGATAGGTGAATTATTTGTGATCGCACCGCGAAAGTCACGTACCTCTCAGCTTGGCCAAAGGCGCAAATCAGGTTACACAGCTTAGACCCAAGAGCCCACGGGCTCTATGTCAACGTCCCAACCGCGAGGAAGTTAATGTCATACGAGTTCTATAAAGTCCTACATTTAGTCGGAATTTTTCTTCTCCTCCTCTCGCTTGGCGGGATTGGCTACCATGTCATCAACGGTGGCACACGCGATTTCGCCGGCCGAAAATGGTTTGCGATTCTACACGGAGTCGCACTTGTCATCACATTGGTGGCTGGCTTCGGGCTTCTCGGCCGCCTTGAGCTGATGAGCACTATGCCTGCTTGGGCGATCACCAAAATCTTGATCTGGCTTTGGATGGGCGTGGCACCGAGCTTGTTCTATCGCCGCCGGCAAGTGGCTAAACCCTTATGGCTTGCCGTGTTCTTACTCGCGTCAGCCTCGGCTTGGCTGGCGATCTTCAAGCCCTTCTGAGCCAGCGCCACTACCGAAATTAGCTACCGAAATTGGGCAGCATCAGTGAAAGACTTACCGGCCGGTGTAGACACACGGCCAGCCCTGCTTGCAACGTGGTTCATCACGGAGTGCAAACCTAAGTAGTTCCCACCTTGCGCGAAACTTGCACTGCTTAGCTTCGACGGCGATAAAACGCCGAAGGAGCCGACGGTATGGCCACAGCCAAGTTCACGAGTGCATGCATTTTCGCTATTCTTCTTGCTGGATGTAATCCAGTAAAGTTTGGGACCAACAACCCCGCGGCAGCAAACGGCCCCGGCACCACGGGAACCGAACCCGGCACGCCACCGCCAAAATCTTGCACGGCTACCAATGTCGAAGCCATTACGCGCCTAACTAAAATTTATTTTCTAGTTGATACCTCCGGTTCTAACATTGAAAGCACCTATAATCCTGGAACCTGTGGTGCAAGCTCTTGCCTGACACCGGCTACCGACCCGACGAAGGCCTTTCGCGGCGGAGCGATTTCAGATTTTCTCAACCGTTTCTCGCACAAGGGCAACTTCCATTGGGGCTTCGCCGTCTTTTCGCAGGACTCCGCGCACGCATTGATAAATAACGGTAATGATCAGTCGCCGATTTTCGCCACACCCGCAAATGTCTTACAGTTTGCTCTCAATACGTTCAGCACTATCCAAGACTACGGCAATACGCCCTATCATTCGGCGCTTTCGATGGCGGCAACCGCGATTTCCAATGACCCGGACCTACACTCAGCGGCGCACCCGAATTACTTCGTGATTCTTCTCACTGATGGCTTCCCGACCGATTATTACATTCAGGGCCAATTCAACTCGCAGTTGATGACGAACGACATTCAATCACTACTGGCGACGGCACCCGGGCAAGTGAACCTCAGCTCGATTTACTATGGACTCGCCAATGATCCAACCGCGATCAACTTGCTGAAAAGTATGGCCTCCATGGGAGGCGGTCAATTCGCTGCCGCGACCTCGACCAACCAATTCAAGATTGATGATGTGATTCCTGGAAGCCAAGAGAACTGCCCCTAAGTCGTGATCAATTCCCGACTCTGATCCAGGCAAGATTCAGTCAATAGCGCCGATAAGAAGGCGATGTTGTGTCGCAATTTGAGAACAATACTATTTCTTTCACCTTTGGTGCTGGTCATTTGTGGTGTCCCGGCTTTGGCCAACACAACACCAAGCAGTGATCCTTTAATTTCGCCGAAGGCTCAAACCAACAAACTCAGCTTTCCCTTGCCACAACAGCAGCGACAACTGAATCCGTCGGCGCAGTTACGCGCCCAATCCATTAGCGACCTCGAGCACTTTCCCGTCAACAGCCCTGAATCGATTCTACCCATTGGGGACTCGATAGCGCGACATAGTGAACGCCTTAATAGCACTGCCGGCGCGTGTGCTTGTGGAGTAGATCCGTTTTCGCGACAAGCAAACACTGGACCTATTGGCCAGACCTCGTTCAAAGATGCCAATACGAAAAGATTTTCGGTTTCGGTAGTTAATTTCGACTATGCGCTGAGGGTCTTCAAATCGTTGTCACGGGCCTTTGCCCGCAATGAGTCTCTGGATGGTTGCTATGCCCGCGCTCATCGCATCTCATATATCCTCGAAAAACACGGTTTACTAACGGGCAAGGTCACGGCGATCGGAGACTTTCGCCTTCGCGACCGACGCACAGCCAGTGGCGTCGCTTCTTGGCGCTATCACATGGCTCCGCTAATCGCCATTAACGATGGGGCCAATGTTTCAGCTTGGGTGCTTGATCCGACCCTCTTCAATGAACCGGTTCCATTAACGGCATGGCTCGGACTTTTAGTTCATCAAAAAGGCTCTTTACTCAAAGAAGCCTACCTGACTTCACGCTTTGTCTATCATCCCAATCAAAAGAGTAAAACTCTCGAACACTGGGATGCCAAGGATTTGGCCGATGCCAAACGCACGCTCAAGAGCCTCGCCTATGTGAATCGAATCAAGAAATCACCCGGCCTAGTGCGAATGGAGCTCGCGGGTCTCAAGGTCTCGATGGAGCCGCTCAAAGTCATGCGCGACAGAGCGGTCAAAACATCCGATATTTCAACAACCGACACTCTATCGGTCCATTCATCACCGGAAACTTCCGTTCTGCCTTAAGCTTCATCGCCGCCGAAAGCTCGGGACTTCCCGAGAGTACATAACAATCCCAGCCTTTGAAGCCGACCTTCATCATATGCGCAAGATTCTTGTAGGTTTCGAGCCAATCACCAACGTCGCCCATGCGTTGACCAAAGGGCGGGTCAACGATCATCAAACCGTTTTCAACCGGCGGCGCCTTGAGAGTTTCCATTGGTGCCCGGGCAAACTCGATATACTGAGCAACGCCCGCTTCGTCGGCATTTCGCTCCGCTACCGCTAAGGCTTTACGGTCAACATCGTAGCCGTAGAACTTGAACGGTAGTTCATCTTTTTCGTCAGCGAGAGCGCGATCGATTTCCTTTTGCCATTCATCTTTTTTAAACGAAGCCAGCTTCTGGAAGGCAAAACTCTTACGTTGCACGCCGGGCGCGATCTTCAATGCCATGAGTGCAGCCTCGATCAGCAAGGTCCCAGAGCCGCACATCGGATCAACCACAGGGCGATCTCCCTGATAACCAGCCATCATCAACAATCCCGCGGCCAAATGTTCTTTCAAATGGGCATCAGTCATGCCGACGCGATAACCACGTTTAAAGAGCGCCTCACCCGTGGTGTCGATACTGAGCGAAAACTGATTCTTATAACAGCGAGCCACGATGCGCAGGTCAGGGTTGGCACTGTCGACGTCGGGCCGCACATCAAATTTCTCGCGAAACTGATCGACGATCGCATCTTTGATTTTCATGGCTACAAAACGTTGATCGTGGAAAGCCCCCGACTCGCGCACATTGGCTTCGACCGCCATGGTCCCTGTCGGTTTGATGTACTTGGTGAAATCATGTTTGCGAACGTTGTGGTAAAGCTCTTCATTCTTGTAGGCCGGAAAATCAAGAATCGGCAAAAGCACCCGAGTGGCGACCCGCGAGCGAAGATTCACGCGGTAACAAGCCGCCCAGTTACCATCGAAGTACACGCCACCAGGTCCCTTGAGAACTTTTTCGACCCCAAGGTCCTTAAGCTCTTGTTCGAGAACATCATTGAGCCCACGTGAGGTCATCGCAAAAAATCTTGGCATGGTATCTAACTCGCTTATGACCTCAACCGCCTGCGGTTTAGGTCTCTTTGTATTGGGGGCCACCGCCACCTTCAGGCGTGGTCCAACTGATATTGTCGAATGGGCATTTTATGTCGCATGTCTTGCAGTGAATGCAATTGGTATAATTCACCTGCAGTCGTTTTTTTCCAGCAAGAGCACCAGGTACGCCACCAGGGACAGCGCCGGCTGCCTCACTCTCCGGAACCATCTCGTAGACAGCTGCCGGGCAGAAATGATTACACGGTGATTGGAACTTCTCATAGCAGACATCGCGACAAACATTAGTGTTCGCCACCAATAGGTGACTGGGCGAATGCTCGTCATGCATGGTTCCGGTCATGTAGACGCTGGAGAGTTTATCGAAGAAAAGAACTCCGTCGGGTTTCGGCAGCTGATTCTCAGGCTGTTCCCAAGGACGCGGGCCCCAAGCATCCAAAACCGGCTCGGTCGTTTCATAATCCTCATGGGGAATAGGCAGACGGCCACCCGGCATCCAACCACCGGTGAGCTCTTGCAGAGCAATGAGCGGCATCGTGGTATACATGCCCTTAGAGATAGTCTGATGAAAATTGCGGGTCTCCCAAAGTTCCTTGCGAATGTAACTCTGGTTCACGCGTTCTTCATACTTCGCAAGAGTTTTGGCTGAGTAATCACCACTGATCAAAGCGTCAAGCGCGGTTTCGGCCGCGAGCATACCTGACTTCATCGCCATATGAATGCCCTTGAGCTTCTTCACGTCAATCATGCTCGCCGAATCCCCGGCCACCAACATGCCGTCATGATAGAGCTTAGGCATCGAGAACCAACCACCGGCAGGCAGCGACTTGCCTCCGTAGGTAAGAACTCTTCCACCCTTGATCATATTGAAAATAAAGGGGTGGGTCTTAAGCTGCTGCAGTAGGCGATGCGGATCAAAGAGCGGATCGGTGGTATCGAGATAACCGACCATGCCGAGAATGATCTGATCATTGGGAAGCGTGTACAAAAAACTACCGCCGACGCCACGAGTGAGCGGGAACCCCATGGTATGGATCACATGCCCAGGCTCAATGGTGCCCGGTGCGCATTGAATGATTTCTTTCACCCCTAGCTCATAAACATCGGGGTTTTTTCCATCCATGAGTCCAAGACGCTCAGCCACCTTTTGAAAGAGCGAACCACGCGTGCCTTCAGCGAAGATCGTCACCTTCGCCTTCAAAATCAGTCCCGGCTCAAAGTTGGGCTTCCGGGTACCATCTTTATCCAAACCTTTGTCGCCCGTACGTACGCCGGCGACTCGGCCCTCTTCATAAATCGCCTCGACCGCCGCGAACCCCGGGAAAATATTAATCCCCTTGGCTTCACAAAGTTGCCCGAGCCAACGATTTACCTTCGAAATCGAAACGATTAAATTACCATGGTTTTGAAAAGTCGGCGGTGTTACCGGAAGTTTAAACTTTGACTCTTTACCTAGATAATAAACCGCATCTTGATGCACTTCGGATTCAATCGGACAGCCCTGCTCACGAAAATCCGGCACAAGCTCTCGAAGTGCGATCGGATTCAACACCGCGCCTGAAAGCGAGTGCGCACCAACCTCCGATGCCTTTTCAAGTACAGCGATCATCGGTTCATTGAGCGCAGTGCCCGTCTTAGTACCGGCGGCGATGGCCTCATTATGGCGGGTAATGAGATTCTGCAGATGAAGTGCTGCCGCCAACCCGGCCGAGCCCCCGCCGACAATCAAAACATCGACGTCCATGGTTTCACGTTGAATGTCATCTTGTGTATTTTCTGTCTCGCCCATGCTTCACCCCTCTCGCTCGAAAAATCAGCCCAAGCTATCGGAGTTACTAGTCATTGACAAGAAGATGACGCGCAATTAGTCGCTGGCTGTGGTCGTCACAGGCTCATCGGCGGCATCTAAAATAATAGACGAACCGTCAGCGTTCCGTGTCGGTTGCGGAAGGCTGGCCTGAACTTCAAGACGCTGTTCGTCTCGCGCGCCAACATAAGCTCGCCTTTTCGACTTTTCCAGCTCCGCAGCCGCAGCAGCCGAACGCCCACTTGACTGAAACACTTCGTCATCATCACTAGCCCATGCACCGTGAGAGCCCAACAACGATAGCGCGAAGAGGGAAACAATAAGGGAAACTCTAATCTCTGCTTTTCTCTCGAAATAGTTCTGTGATTTGTTTTGCGACATACGCCTCCTCTATGGTGCGCCAGCTAAGGTCATCTCTCATTCTATACTGACGTCAATTCAGACGGCGATGAGATTTCATCGGAATCTGAGCTCGAACTCGATTGATACGCTCACGACTCAATGTCGCCCGAATAATTCGCTGCTCATCAGAAAAACCGCTAGGCGTCTGCGCCACAACAGCACCCCACGGATCAATAATCATAGAGTGACCGTAGGTGGCCCGACTCCCCCCCTGAATGCCGTGATGATTTTCCCCTTGCGCCGCCGCCAGGACGTAAGCCTGGCATTCAATCGCGCGAGCACGCGTCAATACTTCCCAATGTGCCAGGCCTGTGGGCACCAAAAACGCCGATGGAATCAAAAGTGCGTCGACTTCGAGTTTGGCGTAGTGAAGATAGAGCTCAGCAAAGCGCAAATCGTAGCAAATTGAGCTGCCGAACTTCCAACCTTTGACCATGAAGACCGCAGGCTCGGAGCCATGGACAAAAGTATCCGACTCGCGATGCGGTTTCGCACCTTCGACATCGACATCAAAAAGATGAATCTTGGAATAAGTGTCGTGAACCGCACCGTCAGAGGTGAGCACCAAAGAGGAATTATAAAGGCGCCCGCCCCTTTTCAATGGCACCGAGCCAAGATGAACGACCGAACCAAAGCGCACTGCCCAATGTGAAATCGCATGTACGATCTCATCTTTGGGCTCAATTCCAGGGACCGCCGTAGCGTCGCGCATCCGAAAATAGAGCGCATTCTCGGGAAAACACACAAGGTCAGGAACATCACTCTCAAGACGTTCCAATAAACTCAGGATCTGTTTGAGGTTGGTTTGAAAATCATCAATGGAAGTGAGCTGACAAACTGCAACCTTAAGTGAGTCAGACACCTTCGTCACTGCGTGACCGTTTGAGTTCCCACCGCTTGCGTTCCAGTGGTCACATGAGCCGTCTGCACTGAACGACAGCTCCAGCTAGAAGATTCCAGGTTCGTTTGAATACTCTTTAAGATCGACTTACAGCTTCCCATGGTGCGGTTAACACCGACAGTTTCTTCAACTCCGCCTTTGGAATAAGTGATCCTGCAGTTTTCCGCCTTTTCGCCTTCACTAAGAATTCGGATCGTACGGACATCTTTTTTGTTTTTGCACAAAACAAATGCCGCGGCCTTCTCGTCGACACTGGCGGAGCTCGACGGACCGATAAGAACCAAAGCCAGAACCAGGCCCAAAACCAGAACTCCGAAACCAAATGAACGATTCATCTTGCCTCCCT
>SXRI01000307.1 GCA_005793615.1 Bdellovibrionales bacterium | reverse complement strand
GTGATTTCTTGGATGACTTTTTTCGCATCACGAAATCATGCCTGAAACCGAGGATCAGTCAATTCCTATCAATGCCTCTTCTAGACGGCGTTTCATCAGGAAAATGATATCGTTTTCTCCCCTAAATTCCACGATGAGCCTAATTTAAAACCGCCACCTGTTTGCACCTCCCGACCTAATGTGATTGCGGTCGAAGCCAAAAGCGGTGTGAGCGGATTCATGCGACAACTCTGCGGCAGACTCTCGCGCTCAGCGAGGTTCTGCGACGGCACCTTCAGCTGAACTTCGACCACGACATCGGGATTAACCGCATCGAAAGATTCGACCAGGCCCACCTCTGCTAGGCGCGTGACATTGAGGCCTTTAACACTAGCGCCCGTCGGACATGGTTCGCTGCTGTTACCACGGGCATAGGCAATCACTTCAAGGCGACGAGCCGTTCCGTTTGGAACCTCCATGGTGATACTTCCACCCGGAGGAACAAAACCTTGAAACACGCCGACCGCCAGCTCACAGGTCGCACTCGGCACCGTTTCCGAAATTCCCGCACCGGTCACGTTGACCGCAAAACAGGCTTTGCTGAAGTCATAGGTCTGCGCATAGGCCGACACCGACTTCGTACTGATGCTGCGAAGCTGAGAGGCCGAAGGAAATGTGATCGCCATCCGCGAGTTTTCCACCGCAGCAGGCTTTCTTGCTCCGCAACCACTGAGGCCCACGAAGGCCACACTGCCGAGCAAAACGGCAAAGCTAAATTGTTTTATATATCTATAGATTTTCACGCTCTTCTATTCGGCGTGATTGTACGCAAAGTTAACAAAATTTATGGAATTCCCAATCTGAGGTCGGGTTCTGTCTCAATCTGATCGTGCCAACGGAAAAAGGATGACAGCATGAAAATGCCAGACAGTAAAAAAGATCGCGACGCTTAAGACAACGAAGCGTTGATCTGCTCGAGAGTCTGAGAAATATATCTGACATTGGCAGGAGCCACAAAAACAGTGTCATCACCCGCAAGGGTACCGAGCACTTTTGAGAAACGACTTTGGTCGATATGGCGCGCGACCAACGAAGCCGAACCCGGTGTGGTGCGAATAACGATCAAGGCGCCGTTGTCACGGATATCAGTGATCATATCCGCCAGACGCGTGACCGAAGGTGCCGGAGCTTCAATATCGGAGGGCATACGATAAACAGTACGCCCCGAAAAATCGGTCGCCTTCACTGCACCAATGCGACGTAGATCACGCGAAATGGTACTTTGCGTGACCTCGAAATCAAGCGAACTGAGCTCTTCGCGCAGTTCATCCTGAGTACTCAGCTTCTCTTGCGTGAGAAGCCGCCTCAGTGCACTAAGACGGGCCTGCGATTCAGTTACCGCCACTGCAACCTCTCCTCGATATTCAAATCATGAACATCGCATGCATACTGGCGAGCAGCGAGAAGCTTCTTCAACAGGGCCTTTTGCACATGCAGACGATTCTCGCTCTGTTGAAAGAGTCGCGAGTTCTTATGATCGGCCATGGCATCGGAGATTTCTTTGCCGCGCACCATTGGTAAACAATGCATCACGATCGCATTCTTATCGGCGTGTGCATAGAGGGCTTCGTTCAACTGATACCCTGAAAACGCCTCATCGCGCTGTTTGGCCTCTTCCTCAAACCCCATGCTGGTCCACACGTCAGTGTAGACCGCATTGGCTCCCGCCACCGCGTCTTCCGGTCTCAGGCAAGCATTGATCTTTGTGCCACCACTCACCGCTCGCGTACCTGACTCAGCCAGTATCTCGGAGTTTGGCTGATAACCCGCCGGGCAAGCATAACTCAGCTCAACCCCAAGAAGCGGCGCCAGCAACATCAGGCTATGTAAAACATTGTTACCGTCACCGATGTAGGCCAGCTTCAGACCGTTCAGCGAACCGAACTCTTGCTTCAAGGTCAACAAATCCGCCATCGCCTGACAGGGGTGATGCAAATCCGACAAACCATTGATGACCGGAATCTGACTCACTGATGCCATTCGCACAAGTGTCTGATGTGAAAAAGTACGCATCATCACGGCGTCACAATAACCGCCAAGAACGCGAATGGTGTCTTCGGGCTCCTCTTTCTTGAGAGAGGCACCATTGAGCTCAATCACCGAGCCACCCAATTCCGACATCGCCACCGTAAAGCTCACGCGCGTGCGTAGGCTCGGCTTTTCAAAAATCAAAGCCAGTGTTTGCCCCACCAGCGGCTGTTCATTACGACGACGAGCGCGCTCAACTCGCAGATTTTCGGCATCATCAATTAACGCCTGTAACTCCATACGCCCGAGCTCACAGCCCGAAAGAAAATGACTGACTTCAGAGGGTGCTAAAAATTGAGTGATGGGGTCTAAAGCCATGATGTGACCTCCGCCGAGCGGTTCTCTGTTGCTGAAAGATTAAGACGACAAGCAGTGCCGCCTCCGGCCCAAAGGCCGTTTTTTGCGTTGAGCACGCGCACATCGCACACGCCCGCACGCAAAGCATGCAAAATGGTGCGAGTTTTCGCGAGCATTCCGCCTTTAACGACTTCCTCAGTAATCAAACTCTCAAGCCCGTGCTCATCAAGTGTCGTTAACACTGAGCCATCTGCACCGAGAATGCCCTCTTGATCGGTCAAAAATACGAGGGTCGAGACCTTCAATGCCGCCGCCATACGCGCAGCCGCCCAATCAGCGTTGATATTGTAAGTCATGTCTCTTTTGTTCAAACCGCCGCCGATCGGCGCAATACAAGGAACCCCTCCAGCACTAACAATGCTCTCGATCCAGCGCGGATCGACGACCTCGACCATACCGACTTGCTGCAAACGTTCATCGAGCTGCGAACATTGCAGGGTGCCGCCATCAACTCCCGAGAAACCAACGGCATCGGCACCGGCCGCTTGGAGCGCGCGCACCACTTTGCGATTCATTGAGCCGCAAAGCACCATTTCAATCACGTCCATCATCTCGGGTGTGGTCACGCGCTGACCGTCGATAAAGTCCCAAGAAATTCCGCGCCGGGTAAGCTCTTCGTTGATCGCCGGGCCACCGCCATGAACGACCGCGACCTTAATTCCTAACTGCCTGAGTTGAGCAATTTGGCTAGCGACAAGCGCCAACGTCGCAGGATCAATCAATCCGCGCCCGCCAAGTTTAATAACCCAATCAACAGTCACTTTACTCACGTTGTGTATTCCGCATTGATGTCGACGTATTTGCGCGAAAGATCACAGCCCCAAGCCGTAGCGGCGCCGGTACCTGAACGCAAATCAATTTCGATGCAAACTTTATGTGTCTTAAGTTTATTACGAAGCTCGCCCGCCTCAAACTGCGCCGGGCGGCCGTTACTGAAAATCATCTGCCCTTGAATCGACAAAGTCATTTGCTCGAGGCAATAGGCCGGCACTTGCTCGGCACCCAAACGCGCCAAGATTCGGCCCCAGTTAGGGTCAGCGCCATGAATCGCCGACTTCAAGAGCGGGCTCACGGTCAACCCGCGGGCCGCACGCTTGGCCAACTCGTCATCGGGCGCGCCAGAAAGCGAAACTTCGACAAGCTTAGTGGCACCCTCGCCGTCGATCGCAATCGATTGCGCCAAAATCTTGGCAACATCAATGAATGCGCGCTCGAGAACCTCGAAGTCAGTATAGGTATTAACCCCGACACCACTAGCGCCATTGGCCATCAAGAAAACAGTGTCGTTTGGCGAAGAGTCACCGTCGACGCTGATCATGTTAAAGCTGACATCGACCGCCTTCTTCAAAATCTTCTGTACTGACTCCACTGGCAAAATCGCATCAGTGAGAAGATAACCCAGCATCGTAGCCATGTTGGGATGGATCATTCCCGAACCTTTACAAATACCGGTGATGCGCACGGGGCCATCCGTCAACTCGACGACAGTGGTCACGGTCTTTGGCACCAGATCAGTTGTCAGGATCGCGAGCGCGAAATCCTCGGCGGCATCGGTGGCATTTTCACAAAGTTCGGGCATCGCCGTTTGAATTTTTTCGATCTCCAACTGAGCACCGATCACGCCAGTCGAAGCCGTCAGGATTTGCCGTGGAAAGCAACCGATCTCCATCGCCGCCGCGAACGCCATGCTGCGATTATTGACTTTACCCTCGACACCGGTGGCGGCGTTTGCTTGACCACTATTGGTCACGATCGCCATGATCTCCGATGAAGGTAAAATCTCCTGACAGTACTCAACATGAGCCCCGCGACATTGACTTTGAGTATAAACAGCAGCCGTGACGGCCGGGCGATCAGAGACGATGATTCCAAGATCCGGACGATAGCGGCGCACACCACTGTTAATTCCACCTGCGGTGAAGCCTGCGGGAAGTTGCGTTCTTGCGATTCCAGGTCCAGGGGTCATACGACCTCCATTTCATTAACTAAGGCCTTCACTGAATTTGCCGGGCACAAGCCGGTTTCGAGTGGCAGCGAATAAATTGAATTCAAGTTTTCCACAGCTTGCGACGCTGCGCCCTTCAGGAGATTGTCAAGAAGCGAGAAAAGATACAGTCGGCCGTCCTTCACCTTGAAAACCAAATTGGTATAAGGGGTAGCTGCCACCGAGCGGAGCGAAAGAAGCGCCTTTGCCGGCCCTTCGTTCATTTGCGCGAAACGAATCAAAGGGTAATTGCGGTAGAACTCACTAAAGCTCAATGCAACCATTGACTCAAGCTCAGCATCGCTTTTACCGGCACTCACGCCGCTGTTAAAGCCGGCATAAATGCTGGCGATAATCCCCCGGCGAATCGGCAAAAGATGTGTCGTGAAAGCAGGCGCGAACCGCTCTAGATCAACGCCGCCATTTGCCGCGAACATTTGCACGGCCTCGATGATTTCAGGCGTATGTTGATGCTCTCCCACTTTGTACGGACGGCAATCATCGGCCACTTCGGTAAAGAGAAAGTCCTCGCTGGCTTTACGGCCCGCGCCACTGGCACCCGACTTTGCATCGATGACCACTTGCCCAGGATCAATGAAACCCATTCGCAAAAGCGGAATCAGCGCGAGCAAACAAGCGCTGGCATAACATCCAGGATTCGCGATCAACCGCGGTGCCGACGGTTGCGCCGCTACCGGCGCTTTACTCCATGGTTGCAAGCCATACTCCGCATGCGCAAGCCAATCGGCGTGCACGTGCTTCATCTTGTACCATTGAGCATAGGCCTCAACACCGCCACTCTTCAGGCGATAAGCGCCACTCAAGTCAATCACATGAGCACCATGGCGCAAAAACTTTGGCGCAAGCTCAAGAGATGTCTCGGCAGGGGTCGCCAAAAATACTGCCGCGTAGGATTGATTCTGAAGCATTTGCTCTAGATGTAAAAATGCTACGGCCTCAGCTCCAGGAAGAGGCAGCTCATCACTGAGTTTAAAGGCCGAATTAGCAGAAATTGCAGTGAGTTGGAACGCGGGGTGCGTGAGTAGAAGACGTGCCAACTCAAGGCCCGAGTAACCGCGCGCGCCAACAATCGCAACCGAAAGCTTTTCTTTCGAGCCGAGCTGTGTTTTGCTCGCCGCCTCGGACTGTTGAGCGGCCTGTTGATTTGACTGTTGATTTGACTGT
>SXRI01000306.1 GCA_005793615.1 Bdellovibrionales bacterium | reverse complement strand
TTCTGTAAAAAGCTCTTTTTATGTGGACTTGCGTGTAATCAATTATCTGTGGTCAAGCAAAAAACCGGGTTTCATCACATTTGAAAAAAATTATGCTGGACATCAAGCATATCGTGATTGATCGTGCTGAAGCCGGCGAGAAGTTCACGACTCTGGATGGCACTGAGTTAACTTTGGATGGCAGTGAACTCACGATTCGCGATGGTTCGAGAGCTGTTGCTCTTGCGGGCATTGTTGGCGGTAAAAATTCAGGCATCCAAGACGACACCACTGAGATTTTTATAGAGTCCGCATATTTCGCGCCGGCGGCAGTTCGACGTACGGCTCGCAAATTTGGTGTTGAGACTGATTCCTCATATCGATTTGCGCGCGGCACGAATCCTGAAGCCGTACCGCTGGCGCTGGAACGAGCCGCGGTTCTGATTCAGCAGGTGGCAGGTGGTAGCATTCTCAACGATTCCTATGATCTTTATCCGCACCCCCTGACGCGTTCGGCGATTGAGATCAGGCATCAAACGATCGAGGATCGCCTCGGTTATCAGGTTCCGCCCGATGATTTCAAGCAATGGATGCAGCGCCTTGGTTGCAGCATTGATCCTTTGCCGGGTGATGTTTTAGGGTGGCAAATCCTTCCGCCAATGTTCCGTTGGGATCTCAACGTTGATATGGATTTGGTTGAAGAGTACGCGCGGCTCAATGGCTATCAGCATATTCCAGAAACTTTGCCTACGGCGCAGACGATGCCGGCTGAGCATGATCAGCTGTACATACTTGAGTGTAAAATGCGCCGCTTGTTGCAAGGTGAAGGGTGTCTGCAAGCTGTGAATTACGGCTTTGTCAGCAGTACATTTCAAGATCATGTTTTGGGGCAAACGGAGCGCCTTCGTTTGTGCGGTCTTGAAGTCGCTGAGCAGCCGATCAAGCTGGTGAACCCGCTCAATGAAGAACTGAATGTGATGCGAACGTCGTTGGTGCCGTGGCTAGTCAAGAATCTGCAGCATAACTCGCGTCAAGGTAACCCCCATGGGCGGCTGTTTGAGCTTGGCTTTGGGCACTTTTCTACGCTTGGCGCTAACTCTGGCCCTAACTCTGGCCCTAACTCTGGCCCTAACTCTGGCCCTAACGCGGAAGTTCTCTATGCTCAGCAAGCTCGACTTGGATTTGCGTACTGGGGTGAAGCGCCTGATTTGTGGCGAAAAGCGGCTGGAGCGCCGATTGTCTTTCAATTGAAGGCGACGGTCGAGAACTTGCTGCGTGCGATGGGTATCAAGAAATGGCGTTGGCTGCAGCCGGCTCCTGGTGAGAGTAAGCAGATCCCAGAGTTCTTGCACCCGAGTCAGGCCGCGATTTTGGAATTCGAAGGTAAACCTTGTGGGTTTATTGGAGCGATTCATCCGGCGCTTGCCGAAGAGTTGAAGGTTCGCGAAAGTGTTGCGCTCGCCGAGTTTAACCTTGAACGTCTGTTGAACGGGCAACCACGGCTTCCGAAATATCTACCGATCACGAGAATGCCGGCGGTAGATCGCGACATCGCACTGTTAATGCCGAAGACTTTAGCGGCGGCAACGGTCGAGGCCGAGATCCGCAAAACGGGCGGCGAGCTCTTGCGCGAAGTACGCGTCTTTGACGTCTTTGAAGGCGGCAACCTGGCGCCTGAGCAGAAGTCGGTGGCCTTCCGTATGCTTTTTCAGGCCCAGGATACGACGCTTGAGGACCAGAAGGTCAACGAATTGCGAGATAAGGTGGTCACTGCCGTGAGCCAAAAGTTCGGAATCTCTTTGCGCCAATAGGTTCGTTTGTGAACACTTCTGGTGCGTGTTTTTGGTGCGTGTTTCTGGCGCGCTGCGAGGTGAGTTCTTGTCTACCTTTCTAGGCCTTAGGCCTGTTGTTGCTAACACAGGCCCACAACTCTACCAGACTAATAAACAATCCTTGAAAGTTTCCAAGCACTTGGTAGCCTTTAGAGCAAAGGTCTTGAGAATTTCGACTGGTATCGGGAATAGTGACGAAGGATCGTTAGGACGGGAAGGGACTATGAGCGGACAAAACCTCGGGCGTTCGACAATGACAAAGGCGGACATCGTCGAGAAGGTCTATCAGAAGATTGGATTCTCGAAAAAGGAGGCCTCTGAGCTAGTCGAGCTGGTGTTCACAAGCTTAAAGGATGTCCTGACTCGTGGAGATAAGGTTAAGATCTCTGGTTTCGGCAATTTTGTCGTGCGCGAAAAGAATGAACGTGTCGGGCGTAACCCGCAAACGGGCGAGCAAATCAAGATCAGTGCTCGTCGTGTGTTGACGTTCCGTCCTTCACAAGTCTTAAAGGCAATGCTCAATGGCGAAGACATCACCGGATTGCAGGATGATGAGTGAGGGTGAAACCTTGGAGCAAGTTCCAGTGGTCGCAATGGATGGTCAGAAGCCTAACGAGATCATAACGATCAAGTATCAGATCGAGAACCTCTCCACTAGCGACGTTGAATCGGCGGGTTCGCATGATCTCTCCGAAGTGCTTCAGATGCTTGATGGCAACCTGCCCGATGCCGTGGTTGAACCCGGCTCTGAGTTGATTGAAGAGCTTGAAGCGATTCCCGATAAAATGGCGTTTAAGATCGGCGAAGCCGCCGAGATGGTCGGAGTGAAGCAGTACGTTCTTCGTTATTGGGAGAGCGAATTTGAGATGCTTCGCCCACGCAAGTCGAAAAATAATCAGCGAGTCTACAGTCGCCGCGATGTTGAAACCGCGATGATGATAAAAAAACTTCTGTATGACGATCGCTTCTCAATTGAAGGTGCGCGTGCGGCGCTTCGTCAGCTAAAAACCCAAGTCAAAGAAGATCGCGGCATTAAGCGTATGGTGGAGACCCATGAAACCGCGCTTTCCTCGGCATTGAGTCAATTGCACAGCTTGGTTGATGACATTCGCCGCGCTCAAACTCACTTCTCGTTTTAGTGGCAAGAGAGTCTGCCGAGAGATTGGCGAGAACTTGACGGTCAGCTCTTTTTTTTGCGGCGATCGGATTGCCGGGTGAGCGGATTCTGATAGGCCAGCTCGCCGAAGTGTTTCTTGGCGGCAAGATTGTAGGCCCGGGCGGCTTCAACCTCGCGCTCGAAACTGCCGAGGTTAATTGACAGTCCTTTGACCTCAATGCCTGCCCGCCACTTGCGCTCTGATTGTGAATACGAAACACCGCGGAAATTTGAAGATGCGTTGCCGCGTTTCTTCGGCAATAAACGTTGGCGCTCGCTCAGCGTGCACACAACCAAGTTGCCTTTACGATAGTCGAGACCGTCGTTGAATCGACGCGGGTAAACCTGTTTGCCTCGTGGCGGCTTCATCAAAAATTTTCCGAGAGTCACTTGCTTAACACCGCTGGGGCCACGTATCGAGGTCACAACGCGCGCTCGACCCGTCGTTCCCTTGGTCACTCGCCAAGTGTGTTTGTTGACGCGCTCTAGATCCTCGCGGTCGATCTTTGCTTTTTGATTTCGGCCAACATCAATGTAACACCAGGCTTTCATGTCTTTGACGTTACCGCTGCTAAGGGATGTTGTGCAAGGCCTGATCAATTAAGTTCGCGTACACATGAACCCATATCGGTAGCGTCGCATGCTGAATTTCCGCATCGGCCGGTAAGTGCATGAAGCCGATCTGTGGTCGGGAGTGTATCAACGGATTTACGTCGATGAGGTCTCCGGCGAGTTTGAAACGGAAACCTGCCGCCGCGCTCAAAGCAATGAAACTGATGTTATTGCAGATGTAGTAGTTCGACGGTCGCCATAACGGGGGGGCAGAAACCAGGTGCCCAAGCGTACCCACGAGAGGCCTGATCCGCGCCTGCAAATCTTGATTGTTCCACGTCATCGGCACCACTAGGTCGCCGCTGGCTCCTGTATCAATGGTTGAGCTCACGGGCGTGTTGCGTGTATCGATATCGCCGTTAGATTTGAAGCCGGAGAGTTTGGTGGCGATGTTCTTGGCGCCACCTTCGAGAATCACGTCACTATCACCGCGCCCTGACATCAGAACCAGATTCGGCTGAAAGCGTTCCATTTCGGCTGCGATCACGGCGCCGGCAAAATCCCAAAGTACATCGATAAGTACGAGGCAGACACTGAGCTCGCGCTGGTTGATGCGCAGCTTTCGATTGACGACTTTAACGCCGTGATTGCTTTGCTTGAGAATGCCGGATTTTAGGGGGCGAGAGGAGTTGATGACATGCGGGTGATCAGCAGTTGAGAGTTCTTCGGGCCAAACCTCCGGGATTGCGAAATTCTCAATCAAGGCGCCCGAGATATTGTAGGGGACTCCGGAAAACAAGCCAAAGCCCGTCAGCATAACTCGCGGTCCAGGAGTGAGAATTTCGCAGCGTTGCGAACTACTTAAAAATCGCTGATAGCGGCTGTAAACATCTTGATTACCTTCAGGGCCAAAATCAGTCACGGGAATCACCAACTCACTAGCGTTGTGGGACCTAATCACCGCAGCTCCGCCGGCTGTGGCAGCCGGGAGACCAGCGGCTTGACAGAGGTGAAAAAAACTCACAAACCCTGCGATCAGAATGCTCGAAATTGGTGCTTTAGTCATGCGCAGGACTCTGCAAATTCCATGCACCGCAAATTCCATGCGTCGCAAATGGGCGGGAGGGAGGTCTCTAGAAGTCGCGGCGAAGGAACGAGCGTGCGCCAAAGACGCTAGGAATGACCATCCAAATGGTGGCAAAGCCGCCGGCGATCAGAAAGCCTTTCATCCCAGTAAGAACTTCGCGTACGAGCGCCCCCGTATGACCGAGCAAAAGAGCTGACTCGTTGGCCATAAGTAGCACTACGCGAGCAAGGCCGATGGGGTTAGTGACGCCGAGAAGGCCGCCGATCAAATCGAGCGGATACTCGCGAGCTGCAATAAGAAGTAAAAGCACCAGGCCATCATGAACCAAGACAAAATACAGCCAAAGTCCGAACATGATGCCCACGCCACGCATGCGATCGTTACTCAAAACACAAAACCACATTGAAATCGCCACGAAAGTGCAACTGAGAACAGCGACAACGAGATCCAATAGCAGTGAACCCAGAGACCAGCTTCCGCTCACGAGGAGGCCGAGATTGAGACCGATGATCGTACTGGTCGTGAGCAGCAGGCAGATAGCGGCCAGGCGCGACCAATAGAGACGCGCGCGCGGCAACGGTTGCGTGAGCATCAAGTGAGTGAAGCGCTCGGCACCGTACCAGTAAAGCGTACTGAAAAGAATCGCGATCAAAGGCACGAAGATCACGCTGAAGCTCGCTACCGAGTTCATCGTCCGTTGTGGGTCACCGGTGATTCTTCCCACCGCCCAGGTCAAAAGTGCGAACGCTAAAAAGTTAATGGTCAGCCACTTGCTTCGCAAAATGTTCAGTGCTTCGTATTTGAAGACCTTCATAGTGAAGTGACTCCTTGGCTGTTCGGTGAAGTCTGTTTTTTCATGAGTTCGACAATGGCGGCCTCAAGGCTCAGCTTTTGCTTATCCTTTTGGTGATCGCCATGTGCATTGGTGATCTCATCGGGCGTTCCGCAGTAACGAACTTTTCCATCAAGAAGAAAGACGAGGTTATCGACGAGTTGCTCGATTTCACTCATGACGTGCGAGACCATGATTATGGTTTGTCCGCGTTCAGTGCATTGCTTAAGGCAGCTTTTGAATTTTTGCGCCGAAATCGGATCAAGGCCCACCGTTGGCTCGTCGAGAATCAAGACCTTGGGTTGAAACATAAATGCCGCGACGGCTGCTACGCGCTGCTTTGTGCCGCCAGACAGCACGCCAAAGGCTTGGCGGGAATGTCCGCCGAGGTCAAAGAGGCGGACAAGTGGCTCGCGCTCAACGGCCTTCTGCCCGCGAACGTCCTCTAGGAGATTTAACAATTCTTCTATTGAGAGATTGGCGGGGAAATCGGGATTTTGCGGCATATAGCCGATCTGTTGACGATACTCGTAAGAACCTTTGATGGATTGGTTACCCACCCAGATCTCGCCGCCATCGGGCACGACGAGTCCAAGAACGGA
>SXRI01000305.1 GCA_005793615.1 Bdellovibrionales bacterium | reverse complement strand
CTCACCGGCTGACCTCGATCGCAACTGGGCCAACTGTGAATTCCTCGTCTTTCGCATCAATGAAGGTCTATGGGACCTGGTTCACTCCGGAGTCGTCGCGCCCCGTTAGAGGTCGTTTTGAGCCCTCCTGTGGGACCACCTTGTGGAGCCACCCTGTAAAAAGAATTCCCTTCAAAAACCCGGCTGAGCACGCTAGGTTCGGATTTCCAAAAATTGATTTTAGCGGGAGCAGAACGCGATGAATGCGAGCGATCCTATTCAGGCCGCCATTCGAGCCAAGGGCGAAACCATTTTCAATATGATGGAGGCCGAAGGTCAGTCCATTTTCAACAAGGACTGGTGGTACGGCCGGATCATGGAATGGAGCATGAAGAACGAACATTTCAAAACACAAATGTTTCGCTTCGTCGACGTTCTACCCTATCTCAACAGCGGCTCCGAAGTCGCCCGCCACCTCAAAGAATATTTTGCGGAGAGCGGCGACGAATTACCATCGGTGTTCAACTTCGGCCTCGGCCTTGGCTCATTGGCTCCAAGCCTCATGGCCGGTGCGGTGAAAAAAAATGTCACCCAAATGGCGAAAATGTTCATCACCGGGGAAACTCCGGATGAAGCTCTCGGAGTTTTGAAGAAAGCGCGCAAGAACAAAATCGCCTTCACCGTCGATCTCCTCGGTGAAGCCTGCTTGTCTGAAATTGAGGCCGCAGACTATCAAAACCGCTACACCGAACTAATCACCTGGCTCGCAAACGACGCGACTTCGTGGAATCATATTCCGCTCATCGACGAAGACAATCGCGGCCCGATTCCGCGCGTGAATGTATCGGTCAAACTGTCATCTCTCTATTCGCAAATCGACGTGAAGGCGTGGGACTCCTCCAAAGAACTCGTGAAGGAGCGCCTGCGGCCACTCTTCCGCTTGGCGCAAGAGCGCGGCGTGTTCCTGAATCTCGACATGGAAAACTACGAACTCAAAGACTTCACTCTGAGCGTGTTCAAAGAGATGCTGATGGAGCCCGAGTTCAAGGCTTATCCTCATTGGGGCTGCGTGATTCAGGCGTATTTGCGCGATTCGCTAGCCGACGTGAAGGACTTGTGCGCGTTCGCGGTCCAGCGGGCCGTGCCTTTCACGGTTCGCTTGGTCAAGGGTGCTTATTGGGATTTCGAAACCGTTCATGCCCAACAAACCGGTTGGCCTGTACCGGTTTACACGATCAAACGTGAATCCGATGCGAACTATGAAGACTGCGCGGTTCATCTTTTGACCCACCATCAGCATATTCGACTCGCCATCGGCTCGCATAACGTGCGTTCGGTTGCCAGCATTTTAGTTCATGCCGAACGCATGGGCGTTGATCCACGCGCTTTCGAGATTCAAATGCTTTTCGGTATGGCAGATCCAATCAAGAAATCACTGGTCAAGATGAATTATCGAGTACGTGAGTATGCACCTGTCGGCGAACTGATTCCCGGCATGGCTTACCTGGTACGCCGCCTGCTTGAAAACACTTCCAACGAATCATTCTTACGTTCGAAGTTTGCCGAAGGGACTTCGACAGAACAACTGCTCAAGGATCCAAAAGAAGGCCTGATTCCAAGTTCAGCGGATCCCTACGCTTTGGATACTAAAGGGAGTATTCGTTTTAGAAATGATCCTCTTACCGATTTCGGTCTAACCTCTGCCCGTGAGGGTATGATCCGCGCCTTGAGCGATTTCAAAGCTCGGGAACTCGGACGCGAGTATCCGCTGCATATCAACGGCAAAGACATTAAAACTGCGCGCTTCATCGAAAGTCGCAACCCGGCCGTCCCGGAACAGATCGTTGGCCGCGTACATGTCGCTGGAATTCCCGAGGCCGAAGCGGCCATGACGGCAGCAAAAGCCGCACTCCCGGCGTGGCGTGCGACTTCCTATGAAAAACGGGCCGCTATCCTTGATCGCTTGGCCGAAATCTTCAACCGCGACCGCATGTACTTAAATGCCCTTGAGGTACTTGAAGCCGGAAAACCCTGGGAAGAGGCCGATGGTGACATCGCTGAGGCCATTGACTTCTGCCGATACTACGCGCGCGACATGCGGCGCTTAGGCGGTGGCTTTCATGTTGGCGGTGTTCCCGGCGAGACCAGCCTTTACCATTACCGTTCGCGCGGCGTGAGTGTGGTGATCGCACCATGGAACTTCCCGCTGGCGATTTTAAGCGGCATGGTCGCAGCCTCTCTCGTTACCGGCAACACCGTGGTCTTTAAACCGGCAGAACAGACGCCCGTGATCGGCGCCTATTTGATGCGCGCCTTGCGCGAAGCCGGAGTTCCCGCAGGAGTGGTGAACTTTCTGAATGGCTACGGCGAAGAAATTGGCGAATACCTGACCGGTCACGTTGATACCGCGCTCATTTGCTTTACCGGCTCAAAGGCGGTGGGTTTGAGCATTCTTGAGAAAGCCGGCAAAGTCGCGCCTGGACAGATGCAGGTGAAAAAGGTCATTTGTGAAATGGGCGGCAAAAACGCCATTATCATTGATTCGGATGCGGATCTCGATGAAGCCGTAACCGGCGTGGTTTATTCGGCCTTTGGCTTTTCGGGTCAAAAGTGTTCTGCCGCGAGCCGCGTGATCGTGCTCGATGAAATCTACGACCGCTTCAACGACCGATTGATGGAGGCAACAAAATCAATTCATATCTCAGCCCCGGAGAATCCGGACTGCTATATGGGACCAGTGATCGACGAAGAGGCTCAAAAACGCATCTTTGCAATGATCGATCAAGGAAAAACCGAATCGCGACTCGCATTCCAAGGTTCGGTTCCGGCGTCGGGCTCTTATGTACCGCCAACAATATTTGTTGATGTGAAACCGAATAGTTTTCTCGCGCAAAACGAAATATTCGGTCCGGTGCTGGCGGTGATTCGCGCCCGTGACATTGATCAAGCGCTCGAGATCGCCAACAATACCGAGTACGCGCTCACCGGCGGTTTGTACTCGCGGAGCCCGGCGAATATCGAAAAAGTGAAATGGGGTTTTGACGTCGGCAATCTCTATATCAATCGTGGCTGTACAGGAGCCATGGTCGAGCGCCATCCATTTGGTGGCTTCAAAATGTCAGGGGCCGGCTCCAAAACCGGCGGCCAAGATTATCTTCTCAACTTCGTGGAGCCTCGGGTGGTGACTGAAAACACTCTTCGTCGCGGCTTTGCGCCTTCTGAAGAGTAGTCCCGCTACTTATTCCGCTCATGCCACCCGAGTGGGTGGCGTCGGCGGCAATGCAGGATCAATCTCACTTTGCAGTAACCCTAGTAGAATGGCGGCGCCCATAACGGCGCCGAAGGCCGCACCGCCGATGTGTGCACTATGGGCCACCGATCCAAATTCAAATGAGCCGCCCAGGTAGCCGCTGACGTCCGGCAGAAGCGACACAAAGAGAATCAACCAACTGGGTAACGGCACGAAGCCAAAATACCCCTGCACTGGTAAGAGCCAAAAGAAGAAGTTCAATTTCTCCTTTTTTAACCACACGACACCGACCAAAGCCATTAAGCCACTGACCGCGGCACTGGCTCCGACCAGCGGCGCTGCCGAGATTCCCGAGAGCTTTGAAAACACAACTGCCCCAGCGACACCACTACCGACATAGGCCAAAACCACGAAGCTGGCTCCGAGGTTCAGCTCAATAAAGGCGCCGAATATCACTAAAAAAATCATATTCCAGAAGAGATGTACCAAACCGCTATGAGCAAACTGATAACTGATGTACTGGATGAGTCCGCCTTTCGAGCGACTCAAGCCCCATAAATAGGAAGGGTGCTCGGCTTCAAGAGCTTTGAGCTCGAGAAAACGCCCACGCCATTTCTTGAGCGCCAGCTCATCGCCGGCAAACTCATATCTCTCCGCCCGGCTCATGAACTCAAAGTTACGTATCGCAAGACTACCGAGGATGCGACGCGAATCACGCTCGCCATTTAAAGCTCGCTTTGCCAGCGTGATGAGGAATTTGGAAAAGTGCACCGGTTCACGGTCGATCATAACCGAAAACGCCATGCCTTGAACTTCCATGAAGGCATGATCATCCATCAAGGTATCGAGTTCCGAATCAATCCGCTCGAACTGCTGCAAGGTCACCACAAAAACCAAGAGATTGAGCGCCAGCAAAAGAGAGGTCATTGGCACACGCAGCGGAGAAAGGAGCGCACTGAGCGACGTGAAGAGCACCGGAAAAATCACGGAGCCTCCTCGCTCGATTCCGCGGCTGGCTTTCGCCCCGGTATCTGCGCGAGCAACCCCAGAGCCATCTGAAGTTTACCGGCACTTTTCGCGGCCGAAATCATCAGTTTGTAAGTCTCTCTATCGCCCGGGTCACTCTCCACCAAACGTAAACCGATATTAATTGCGTCATCCCAGGCGCCGAAATGACTCATTCTCGCGAGCAAGTGACGACCCAAGATCCGCCACTCAGATGCACTTGGCTTGATTTGCTCCCAGTCCGACTTAAATGTCTCAAGCTCCTCACGCGACTGAGTGCGATTGATCAACATGGCGTTCGCCTCTAGCGCAAAAAGCTGAGAGCGAGAAGTGGATTTCTCCGCGATCGTTCGCAATTTAGTGGTACCCGTTTCGATATCACCCTCAGCCAGCAGGGCCAGTGACTCCAAATAGTCTTTTGCCTCACTCAGCGGAACCTTACCTGCGAGTTCACGCCAGTTCGGTTTCTCAATCCCGCAGCTTGTGGCACGGATATAGGCAATAGCCACGTCGGCCTTCTTTAGAAAAGTGTCATCGTCGTCAATTACAGCTTTAAGTTCAGCGCATGCCGCCGCAGGCCCAATGCCACAGCGGCCTAGATCGGTTTCCTGGTAACAAAACCAGCGCGCAGTCTCGACTCGTGCCGGTCGATCGCTCAAAGCCACCAGCGAACGCATCGCCGCTAGTGCCTCAGATTTTCGACCAAGACGCCAAAGCGCCTTGGCTCGCTCGCCAGCTATAAACGGGCCTAGACTCTTCGGTTCATTTAAACCGTTGAGAATCGACAACGCCCTTTCGTCTTCGCCATTGGCCGACAGGTTTCTGATCGCCGCTATTTTCAAATAGGACTTCGTTTTCGTTTCGAGCGTCGAGAAGATCGCCTCAACTTCCACCTCGCGCCGAACCGTCGCCAACTTCGCTTCATTGGGATCACTGTCCAACTCGTTTTCAAGATCGGATTTCAAACCGGCGCGAGCCAACACACTGAGCCGGCAGACGTCGGCAAACTCTTCGGTTTGTTCGTGAGCACGCGCCTTTTCACAGGCTTTATCGAGATAGGCGCGGCCTACGGTTTCGTCCTTCTCGACCGCGACCAAACCCTTTGCCAGGTAGGCCAACGGTAGCATCTGTTCGCGCCATAACGCAAATTCGGCCTCTGAATCCAAACACTCACTTGAGAGTGTTCCGCTATTGAAAAGCGAAAGTGCGACTTCAAGACGATCTTTTTTCTGCTCTTTATTAGCACCAGCTTTACGAGCAGATGACTCGCGAATGGCATCACGAACTTCCTGGCATAAACGCCCCGAATCCTCACGCTGTAAAGTCGCCTCGAGCGTAGCATCGTGATGTTGTTGGTACTCAACGAAGTTCACACTGAACACGAACAGAACCACGGCAAGGCAGGCCGCCTGAAAGCCGCTGAAAACGGACATTTCAGGAAGATCCGCGGGCCCGGCTCGGCGAGCTTTCGCGAGACTGATCACCGCCGTATCGGCGATTCGATCGTGAAATGGTCGCCGTCGATAGTTCGCGAAAACCGATAACAACGGCACTCCGAGCAATCCCAGCTCCAAGCACCAAA
Organism: Bdellovibrionales bacterium; assembly: GCA_005793615.1. GTDB lineage: Bacteria > Bdellovibrionota > Bdellovibrionia > Bdellovibrionales > JAMPXM01 > SXRI01. Next base: position 1,615 of record SXRI01000305.1, on the reverse strand, counting down.
CCAATGCCCGCGCGAACGCTTCGAGCGGCAATGGTTTCTCGCCGGTCCACATGGAAACGACCCGCAATTTCAAAATTCGTTTACCCGGAGTAGCTCCAAACAAGGCAATCGAGACGGTTTGAAAGAGAATCAGAGCAAAGGCACCGAGTGCGATCGCCGAGATCACAGTCGTCAACCAAGCCTCTTCCGCGCCTAATACCTGCGCTTCCTTGGCGCGACGACTGAGAGGAGCGACGACCAGAGTAATAACCGGAACCGCTAAAATGAAATCCGCTGCCACCGCCGCCAAACGATCTATCGGCGCCGCCAAACTCTTCTCTATAGATTTGGAAAGTCCAGCACGATCGCCGGCATGCTCATGACCGTTCTCTGGGCCGTACTCTGGGCCGTTCTCTGGGCCGTACGCAGTGGAATATTGCTGATCGACTGAACCTCGTCGAGGTTCAGCATAAACGTCATCAAGGACCATATGCCGATTTATCGGCAAAGTCCCTGTTAAACCTTATTTCGCGACCTGCGAAGTCGGCGTTACTCGCATTCCTAGCAAACGACTTTCGTCATCGACACGGAACTCGACTTTCGCCACGGGTATTGAAACCTCGTTCACAAGTTCAAAGGTCTTGATATGGTCGGCACCGTCTCGGCTATCACCGACTTTTACCGTGTGCGCATACTCAGGCAAAAGGTCCCGCTGGGTCTCAAGGAACTTGAGCGGATTAGCAATCTGTTTGGCATCGGCAACGTTGGATTCCGAAGAAAATTCGATTTCGCGAATCTTGCCTGCGTGCAGGCGTACGGCGTACTTGCCTTCGAAAAATCCGAAAGCCAGACGATCGAGCGCCGACGGCGTTTGCCCAACTGATGCCGTCGGTCCGAGACCGCGTCGCGCCAATGCTTTCACCAACTGCGGATATTCAGGAATTGCAGCCGCCACCTGATTGGCGCCAGGAACACTGGCAATTCCGCGTGAGCCGCGCGAACTCGGCACGGCTTCATCAAGCGGTGTCACCACCGGGTTGATTGAAGTCATGAGATTGTTGTTCGCCAAGGTCACCAGTATCACGATGGACAGAAGTGAAGTTGAAACCGCGATCTTGGCATGCTCAAGATCGAATCTCACTTTAAGACCCGACAATCCCAATCGATCGATCGCCGATGGAATTCTCTCGGTCATATCGATAACGTTGTTAGGAATATTGCCTTTCGAGTTGTCACTCTTCATCTCGGGCCTCCTAAAGGGTCCACAAAAAGGATTCACAGATTCGAAACATCGACTTCTCGACTTAAGCTTGCGAGTTTCATGCCGCATATTCGCAAAAGTAACGCCGCCCTAGTCGTCGGACCTGACAAAAGTTTTGACATACGATCAACAAAACTCCGGTCTTTCTAAGATTTTCTCTATGCTGACTTGTACCGAAATGCTCACTCGAACCGCGCCAGCGAACTCTTATGTTACCGAATTATTATGATGCACTTAAGACGAGGCATTTGCGTGTTTACCGGTAAATAAATGTTACTGAGGGATTTATCTTTTTTCTTCATTATCCCGCCTTTTTAAGGTTATCGGCCTGTTGCACGAGTTCATTAATTGCTTTAAGCTTTTGTTCCACTTTTT
>SXRI01000304.1 GCA_005793615.1 Bdellovibrionales bacterium | reverse complement strand
GGTTGATGACCAGGTCGGCAAGATCTTGATCGACAGTTGTTGGGTTGGCGCGAATCAAAACGGTGCGCAGACTGTGCTTTTGAGAGGCGTAGTCCACCATCATTTTCACGTCGGCAATACGAGTGAGATTGTAATCGACGATACAGATCCATTTAGTTTGCATAACCCACCTCGAAGAAGGTTTTGGATTTTTCGTTCAGTTCAGTAATGGTATCTTGACCGGCAGTTGCTCCAAGTAACCACAGTGCTTGGCCAAGAAAGATCTCGCGATTGGAATGCGGCAAAAGCTCGCCCTCTTTCACTAACTGGCGAAAGGAGTGCGGTTGAGGAGCTGATTGAGTGGTGGCGATTTTGTTGATTTGTTTGCCGGGGGTGCCGAAGTACACGCGAAAATAACTCCGACCTTTAGCCGTGCAGTAGGACTCTAAGGTGGTGAGTTGATTCTCGTTTCCGAGAGCTTGCCAGGTTCGAGAGGGCACAAGTGACTCCAGCCAGAGGCGAAGCGAACGGTGGCCGCTGACCCAGCGGGTACTTTGAACGATGAAGGCGCCACCCACTCGTGGGTTGATTTCAATAATTTCCCATTTTCTGGTCGCCGTGTTGAAACGAGCCTCGATATGGTAGCAGCCGTGCCGAAGTGAAAGAGCCTTGAGGGTGGCATGAATGAACTCAATTCCGTTTCTCAAATCGACATCAGGTAATGAAATCGGAGGCGCCGCGCAAGATTTTTCTAGAACAGAACCATGCTCGAGATCGAGGTCCAGCTTCTCGTGAACCGCGAGAATCGAGGGCTGGCCATTGGCAGCAATCACTTCGAAAGAGTATTCATGCCCGCAAATCTCGTCTTCGGCCACGAATTCGTAGGGTGCCGAGAAGATCCCTGCATAGTCCACGTCGGTCGCCATCTGCTTGGAGAGTTCAGCGAGTTTTTCCTTTAAGGGCTCCCCCGTCCAACGAAAGGCGGCGAACGAACCCAGTCCCCAGCGCGGTTTAATGAACACCGCTCGGGATTGGAATGTAGGTAAAGACTGATCGGTCAGCAGACAAGTTTGTGTTTGCGAGAGGTGTGCGTTCAGCAAAGCAAGACGTAGACGGTATTTATCAAGCACTAATGCGAGGCGCTCCGGTTGTTCATCACAGGCTCCGAGAGTGGCGTTGGTTTCAGCCATGAGAAGGCGATAGCCTTCCCATACTGAGATACAAGCTACGGTGTCGACCTCACGACTTTGAAGTGTATTGAGCGCCAAATGGATATCGGCATGAGCCAAGGCTGGTTGTTCAGTGGAAAAGAAAAAGTCTGCCTTGAGTTCTAGATGGTGGTAGCGGTCAGACTGGTCGGCGCGTATCTTCGAGGTCAGGACCGTGGCGGTAAAACCACATTCATGGGCTTGGCTAATGAGATCATCAGCAAAGGAAAACCCCTGATGACAAAGAACTAGGATGTTTTTTCGTTTTACTTCTTTATTCATGGGGCGTTCATCCTTACTTTCCGAACTCGTTGTAGATTTCGCTAAAGTACATGGCGAGAATCCGTTGATGCTCCTCGATGTAGCGATAGAGATTGGCTTCGTCCTGGGGAGAATTGATTAAATATCTGAGAGCGGCCCAGACCTCGCCTGGATGATCTTCGACTTCGTCGGTTTTGGTGTGAAGGGCATAGCCGGCGACATGCTCGCCGCCGATTGATTGTGCCAGGGATGCAACTTTTGAAGGGTCGAGTTTAACGTTGACGTACTCGACTAAATAAGAATAGGCGACAACTCCGAGAGCCCCTTCGTGGTCCATTAGATATGAAAAATAGCCGGCAAGGAGCTTGGTTGATAGATACGGTTCGGTTTGAAGCGCTGAGGACAAAGAAGTGCCCAGCGAGCGCAAGTCTCCCAGGAACATTTCATCGTGAAGCATTTCTTCCATTTCGTAACGAGCCCATGCCTGTGCGGCCTCGGGAGACACCTTAGCAATCTCGGCGATGGCCTTTGATTCAACGACGCGCAACAGACGGATGCGCCAGGCGGTCTCGATCAAGTGGCGTTTGTAGTAATCTTTATTAACCTCCTTTTGTTCGAGCAGGCGAGCACCTGGAACGGTTGCGTACCAATTTTCGATTTGTCGATCGATAAACTGGTCGACCCGTTGGCGAAGTTGAAGTGATCCTTGCGAGTTCAGGTGGGGTCTTGCGCGAGAAATGCCGGTGTTCTTGACCCGATTGAGTAGTTCCATTTTTACTCCATGGTTTTGGTCCGAGGGGCGGACGATTGTTCCGTGGAGAGTGGTGTTTGCAACGAGGGTGCCATGAAGATTGTAGGCAAGAAGCGAATAAACGGATATTGGCGTCCGTCGTCTTTCCGGATCCAGTCTCGGGTATAAGAATCGGGACGAGGCTAATCTTCGGTGGCGATAGCGGTACTGAGTCCTGCGGCGAGCAGAATCAAACCGGCGCCGAGCCATTGATGCGTCTGCAAGGATTCACTCAAAAAGAGCACGGCAAAGAAAGTGGCGAAGGGCGACTCGAGTAAAAAGAGAAGGCTCGCCAGACTTGGTGACAAGATCTTTTGGGCGCGCACTTGCAAAGCAAAGGCGATCAATGTCGAGCCGAGGGATAGACTCAGAAATCCGATCCATGCTTGCGTTGAGGCGTGTAGGTTGGGTAGCGGTTCAAAGGCCAGGGCCAGCATGAGGGGGATGACTCCGGCCCAAAATGACTGAAAAGTGTTAAAGACAAACGGATCTTTGATCTTTCTTTGAATCACACCGAACCATACTATGTGGATACTCGCGAAGACCGATGCAATGAAGGTAAGTAAATCGCCTAAATTTAATCCCAGTTTTGCCAAGGCCGCTCGTGAGGCCTCATCGGAGGCGCCGAGTGTTCGCTCACCAGCCAGTTCACTAGCCAGTTCGCCACTCAGTTCCCCGGGCAAGTCGCAAATGAACAGGGTGCCGACCAAAGCAGCGGCAACGGCAATATAATGGACCAGGGAAAGCCGACGTTTAAGCCAGGTACTCTCGAGGAGCGGCACCATGAGTACATAGAGGGTGGTGATGAAACTGCTTTTGGTCGCTGTTGTATACTTGAGCCCCCAGGTTTGGAAAACAAGCAGGGCTGCCAAGAGAAGGCCAGGAGGTGCGGCTAGCCAAAACTGCTCTTTTGAGAGATGGCGTCTGATGCTAGGTCGAGCCCAGCAGATTGCGAATCCGATAACGGCGGCGACAACAAAGCGCCAGCCTGTGAGTGAGAGTGGTGCCATGGCACCCAGTGCCCAGACGGTGGCGATAAAGCCAAAACCCCAAAGGACTCCTGCAAAAACCAACTCCGCCGTGGCTTGCGCCTGCGGCGAAACTTGTCCGCGAATTCTTTTGGGAGATCTTCTCCGCAGCATTATTTTTTTGGAGTTGGCGAAGCCGTGGGCTCAGCCTTTTCTGGAGCGATGAAATCCGGCTCCGATACAAAGGTATAGAATTTGACATTGTCAAACTCCCAACCCAACTGGCGGCTCCAAAGTGCCGCGAGCGCGACTGAGCCCAGGGCCATGCGATCAATGATTATTGTGCGAAATTCTTTGGCGGCTTTTTTCGCATCATTTCGGCCGGTTTTTTTGTCGATCTTGAGAAGCAGTGGAAGCTGTTTATTGGAGTCACTAGCAATCAAAGTCAAAAGTTCAAGAAGAGGCTTTTTCTTCCATTCAGACGCGAGTTGTTTCCACTTGCCCTTAGCGTTGACCATAACATCGTTCTCGAGACGACGGTCTGAAGTGAGGAATAACTCGTTAACCACCTCGTCTTCGAACCATACATGAAGACCCTTTTGCTCGCTGAGCTGGCCATCATAATTTTCGGTGACATGCAGAGGTTGTGCAAGGTCGCCAACATAATGACCAAGCGCCCCCACCGTTACCAGCCAGTCAGCCTGTAAAGAGTGGCGCTGTTCACGAGTGAGTTCATTTTTCTTAAGATCTGCGGTGATCTTGTCGGCGCGTTTCATCAACTCGGCAATTCGCCAAAATGAGCGACCGGCGCTATCAGGAACTTGAGGGAAGGCGGCATCAAATTCTGCTCGGCTCTGCGAAAAGGGGTTCGCGGTTTTAAAATCTTTGATTTCCCGCTCGAAGATTTCCATGTCCATAAAGTGGTTGTACCATTCAACTTGGTAGTGGGCGGGACGCTTCCAAACCAAGTCGGGAACGTTACAATAGTACCCGAGGTCAAAGGCGCGATCTTTGAGAAACGCGGTGCCTGGCTCAGCGGCTAGCAAAGAAGCAGCCACATGGCAAATACCGGCATGCCCCTGTTTACCCCAGGCTCCTGCAGGAGACTCAAAAGCAATAATCAAAACTACGCCAACAAGTGCCTGACGCAAAATTCTTGACCTAAAAATTGAAATAAAAATTGACCTAAAAATGGAATAAAAAAAAGTGTTACGGCCCATATTGACTCCGAAAAAAGGAACCTTAGAGCTAATTACCCTTTCGCAGCAGGAATTTCAATGAAAAGGCATTTACTTTTGTTCGTGCGCCCGTTTGCGTAATCGTTCGAAGGTGCGCCATACGGCCGGTTCACTCGCCGTCAGGTGAGCTGATGTTTCAAAGAGCGCTAAGCAAACATCATCATAATTGAATTGAGTGATACCGGCATCGGCCAACAAAATACGAACATAGCGAATCGCGCGATCGACAAGTTTATTGTTCGCGGCGCGCACATACAGCATCAGGTTTCCGCTGAACCGCCCGAGACGCCCCATCGCCAAAGTCGATGAGATGTTCAGCACGATTTTCAAGAGAAGGTGTTCACAGAGTAGGGTGTCTGCCCGCGGGACTCGTGCCTCGACTCCTTTGAGATGGAGACTGAGTTCGCGCCCACCAGTTTCGATATCGAATAGGGCGAGTTCGCGCCCATTTTCATTTGCGGCACGCGCCTTGCGGCGTTGTTCGGTGGCTGGGCTAAAATCAAAGCCCATGAGTTGTTGCTCGCCAAAGCGGTCACTGAAGCCATGCCAGTCAAGCGCCCGGGTTTCGCGGCCAAGAATTTTGCGCCAGGCATCGCGAGCCGTCTCGGCCCTGCTATGAACGACGTAGGTCCACGACATCGGCTGTTGCGGATCAAGGACGTTTTCAAACGGCAAAAGGCTAAACGTCGGTGAGCGTTCAGTGGTGTCGGTCAGGACGGTGATCGCGTGGCGCGAAGTACGGTGCAGGCAAAGTCCGCCTGATTCATATAAAAGTGATTCGGTTTCAATGAGTGGGGCGAGTTGCGAGAGATCGGTTGTTTGTAAGATTGTGGAAAACTCTTCGATGAAGGTTTTCGGATGAAGCGGTTGATCGAGGTTAGCTAAAAGCGCCGCGCCGGTCGCAAGCATCAGCGCGGTGGTAGCTTGTAAGCGGGTTGAGCCCGCTAAGGCCATCGGTCCGGTTTCAAGCGATATGGTCTTGATGTGAGGATTGTCGATCGCCAGGCGCGAGCGCTCTACTGTCTTACGCAGAAGTTCAGAGGGATTACAGAATAACATGTAGGGTTGACGCTTCGACAGGCGCGCAGCTTCCTCGACCGCACCGATGACAAACGGAGTTTCGCCACCCTCGGTGGTGCCGATCAAAAGATCGTTTTCGTGAAAGCCGAGATCACGTAGCTGTCTTGCGCCGTATTCAGGGTGATCCTCGAAGTTCTCTATCGAGCGCACCATCGCATAATCGCCGCCGGCCATGAAGGAGATCACGGAGTTTGCTGCTTGGGGGCGAGCAATACGCGCGCACTCTTCGCGCCATAAAGTTTCGAGGCTCAAGCTCAAGCGGCCCGTGGCTCCGCAGCCGCAGAGAAAGACTCGGCCGCCGCTAGCGAACGTCGCTTGAATCTCGCCTGACATCTCTTCGAGAGCTTTCAGGCGAGGGGCGAGAGCTTTAAGGGCGTCAAGTTCGACTTCTTTGAGAAGAGCGATAGCTTTGACCAAACCTTCGCGGCCGCTGGTAGCCAGTTGCGACAGTTGCGCGGTTTTCGGATGCTGAGTCTCGGTGGGCAAGTGACCGAGCTGGAAATTTGCCCCTGTGGCTAAGAAAGTTCTCGCCAGCTCCTCGGGCAGGGGGGCTGGTTGAAGGGGCTGCCTGAGATCTTGTTTTTGGTTCATCGATTTTTCCGTTTGCGGGTCCATGATTGCGATGCTCCACCGGCTTTGCCCGTAAAGCAACATTTCCCGAGAACGGAAACACTTAATCCAGGACGAAGGTCTTATTGGTATGCACGGCAGCCATGAGAGTCGTTTGTCGGTAGTTCTGCCGCATCTTGCGAAGTCCAAGTTTGAGTTTCAATAACTCGCGATTGATGTTATCGGCGTAGATTTGCGGTCTCTCGCCGTCTTTGAGGCGGTTTTTCAAATTGACGCTTCCCATGTTGTAGGCTGCCAAATAAAGGGCACTGCGATCTTTAAAGGTGCTGCGCAAATGGGCGATGTAAGCCGCGCCAAACATGACGTTCAATCTTGGATCTTGTAGGGCGATCTGCAAGGTTTCAAGTGATGGTGTGACTGGGAGGCCTGGGATCGCCTGCACCACGCCTTCGCTCATCAACCACAAAGCGGTCGACGGCTTCATCTGCATGAGACCGATTTCGCCGTGCTGCCCGCGGGCCGCCGGATTGAAACGGCTTTCAGTATTGATCATGGCCACCAATATCAAAGGCGAAATCTCGTAGCGGTGTGAGGCTTCAAGAATGCCATCAACAATATTTGTTGAATCCGCACGCCACGCCATCGGTAACGATTTGCGCACTGTTTGATTTAGGAACAGAGCAAGATCGATCGTGGGATCAAGAACCGGATTTTCAATCGGGTCAGTGCTACCATCGGCAACACCAGTGGCGGTGATCAGGTGGAACGCCAGTAGGGAACTTAGTAATCGCTTAGAGCCTCTCATAAAACCTCTCTTCCTCGGGCCTACGTACAACAGGAAAAGACGACGCTACGACAACTGCCCAAATGCTATTTACATGTGTTTTCTACTTTCTATAGAAAGCAACACTCGGGCCAATTTGTAGGTCTGCGGTATGACTGGATTCTTATTGCGAGGCGCAGGTATATTTGCGCTGAACTGGCGAACTTATCAACAATGTCTAGTATCTGATTGACAGTGTTATGATGTTTTCCATTTGGTACGCCTCTGAATGGTGCGTACCAAATTTAGAAGAGGGAAATAGTTGTGAACAGCTGTACTCGTTTTACGATGAACGACGTGTGCTCGATCCGGTCTTGGCCTGTCAAATAGGGCGCTGTCAATGCCCCCTTC